>NZ_JBSGYQ010000091.1:0-20076 GCF_053610585.1 Streptomyces sp. NPDC054887
GGTAGAACACGTACCGGGGGTGGGCGCGGGTGTCGATGTGCCCCCGCCCCCCACAGCCGTTCCCGGGACTTTTGCGTGCGGCCCGCGGCGGGTAAGGTTAGGTTGACCTTACCGATTGGTTGTCCCCCTCGCCCGTGTCAGGAGGTGTGCCGCGTGTTCGTCTGTTCCTGCTTCGGCGTAACGGATCAGCAGATCAAGGAGCACGCTGCCGCCGGTGCCTGCACCCCGCGCCAGATCGCCTCGGTCAGCAAGGCGGGGACGGACTGCGGCTCCTGCGTACGCACCATCCAGGGGCTTCTCGGCCGTGGCGCGTGCCCGCGCCGCGCCCTGATCGAGAAGGGCGAGACGGCGCTCGCCGAGACCGCCCTCGTCGACACGCACCTGCGCGAAGCGGCCTGACGGCGCCCGCTCTCCCGGTCAGCTCTCCGGCTGCTCGATCAGCTGGGCGATGTAGAGCGACTCACCGAGCTTCGTTACCAGCTCGAGCTGGGTGTCGAGATAGTCGATGTGGTGCTCTTCGTCCTTCAGGATGTCCTCGAAGATGTTCGCCGAGGTGACGTCGCCCTTGGCCCGCATGACCTCGATCCCGCGCTTGAGACGGTCGATCGCCTCGACCTCGATCTGCCGGTCGGCCTCGAACATCTCGGTCACGGTCTGCCCGACCCGCACATGGAAGAGCCGCTGGTAATTCGGCAGGCCGTCCAGGAACAGGATCCGGTCGGTCAGGGTCTCGGCGTGCTTCATCTCGTCGAAGGACTCGGCCCGGGTGTACTTGGCGAGCTTCGTCCAGCCGAAGTTGTCCTGCATTTTGGCGTGCAGGAAGTACTGGTTGATGGCAGTCAGCTCGGCGGTCAGCTGCTCGTTGAGGAATTCGATGACCTCGGGGTCGCCCTGCATCGCAGAGGCTCCTTCCAGGCGTAGTACTTGGCAGGTTTCGCGCATCTTTGCATTGCGGGTGAGGGGCGTCCAGTAAGTGCAGGCTTATTAGGAGTTGCCCCGGATAGCGTCGGACCTGGTCGTGACCACCCTTCGCCGTCTGTCACCATGGAGTCATGGGTCAGCCGGAAAGCCGGGAACATCACGAAACAGCGCAGCCCGAGCTTCCGCCGGGGCAGCGGCTGCAGCGTGGCTGGCCCGTCACCCACTACGGTCCTGTACCCAAATTCAAGCCGGATCGCTGGGAGTTCCGCGTATTCGGTGCGACGGCCGACGGCGACAAGCACTGCTGGAACCACGAGCAGTTCTCGGCGCTCCCGTTCGCCACGGTCGAGGCCGATCTGCACTGCGTCACGAAATTCAGCATGCTTGGGGCCGAATGGGGTGGCGTACTCGCCCGTACGCTCGTCGAACTCGCGCCTCCCGCGCCGAGCGTCACCCATGTCATGGTCTGGGCCGAATACGGCTTCAGCGCGAATATGCGGCTCGCGGACTTCACTTCCGACCGGGCCATCTTCGCCACCCACAAGGGCGGTGAGCCCCTCACCGCCGAGCACGGCTTCCCGCTGCGCCTCGTGGTGCCGCACCTGTACGCCTGGAAGGGGCCCAAGTGGGTCCGCGGCGTCGAGTACATGACGGCGGACCGCCGGGGTTTCTGGGAGGAGCGCGGCTACCACAACGTCGGCGACCCCTGGCGCGAGCAGAGGTACTCGTACCAGGAGGAGCCCGGGGACGGACCCGAGTTGTAGGGCCGTCCGCCGGGCACGGGTCCGCCGGTCAGTGGTGGTACCGGTGGACCACGGCGTGGCCCTTGCCGCGGCCGATCACCCACCTGTTGACGGGTGTGGTGACGACGAAGGCGGCGAAGAGCGCGAAGGCGGAAGTCCTCAGAAGTCCCGCAGCTCCTTCAGCCGTGCCACGTCGGCCGCGTGCCCCTCCTTGCCGCCGGGCGTCTCGATCGTCAGCGGCACGTTCTCGGTCGCGGGGTGCGAGAAGAGTTCGCGGAACGGCTCGTCGCCGATGTGCCCGGAGCCGATGTTCTCGTGGCGGTCCTTGTGGGCGCCGACGCCCTCCTTGGAGTCGTTGGCGTGGATCAGCTTGAGCCGGCCCTCGCCGACCGTGTCCACCAGCAGGTCCAGCGTCTGCTTCATCCCGCCGGGCCCGGCGAGGTCGTGTCCCGCCGCGTAGATGTGGCACGTGTCGAGGCAGACGCCGAGCTTGGGGTGCGCGTCGAGCGCCTCGAAGTACGGGCCGAAGTCCCAGGTCCGCGAGCACAGGGAGGAGCCCTGCCCGGCCGTCGACTCGAGCAGCAGGAACGGGTCGTCGTCGTGGGTCAGCTCGTCGAGCAGCGGCAGCAGGTGGGTCCGTACCTGCGCGAGCGCCTCGGAACGCGGCCGGCCGCCCGTGGCCGACCCCGTGTGCACCACCACGCCCAGTGCGCCGATCGCGCGGCCGCGCCGGAGCGAGTGCCGCAGGGACTCCACGGACCTCTCGACGGTCGCCTCGGTGTGCGAGCCGAAGTTGATCAGATAGGGGGCATGGACGTACGCCGGTATCCGTTCGGCGGCGCAGGCCGCGCGGAACAGCTCGTCCTGGGCCGGATTGCCGGTGGGCGTCGCCCAGCCGCGCGGGTTGGCGACGAAGACCTGGACGGCTTCGGCGCCCATCTCACGGGCGTATGCCAGGCCATTGGCGGCGAGGCCGCCGGCCACGGGCACGTGGCCGCCGACGGGGTTGCGGGAGGGGAAAGGTGCGTTGCTCATCGCCGTCAAGGATGCCAGGGCCGGTGTTGCCTCCCGGACCGCCGACCTCCCGGACCGCCGACCTCCCCGGACCGCCGACCGCCCGGACCGCCGGGCCCCGGCGGCTACAGGCCGCCCTTCGTCCTGATGGTGATCGTGCTGCCCTCCGGGGCCTCGTCGCCCTCCTCGACCGACTGGGCGGCGATCTCGTCGCTGAACGAGAGGAAGGGCCGGTCGACCTCGACCTCGAAGCCCGCGTCCCGCAGCGCGCGCTTCGCGTCGTCCACGCTGTCGCCGACCACGTCGGGCACCGGGATCATGCGCGGCCCCTTGGAGACCGTCAGCGTGACCGTGTCGCCCTCGGCGAGGCGATCTCCTTCGTCGGCCGACTGCTCGGCGACCGATCCCGCCTCGTGCGGCGAGGTGACCCGGCCGGAGGCGACCTTCACGGTGAGTCCCGCCTCCTCCAGCTCGGAGGTGGCGTCCCGCAGGCTCTCGCCGACCACGTCCGGCACGTCCACGGGAGAGCCCTTGCTCACCAGGATGGCGATCGCGGAGTCCGGGTGGCGCTCCACGCCGGCGCGCGGATCCGTACTGACGACGGAGCCCTGCGGTACGTCGCTCCTGAACGTCTTCGTGACGATGCCGGGGGCCAGAGCGGCCTCCTTGAGCTCTGCCCTGGCCCGGGCCAGCGGCAGCCCACGGACGTCGGGGACCTTCACGGTCCTGGGGCCGCGCGAGACGACCAGGGTGACCGAGCCGTTGTCGCGGACGCGGGCGCGGGAGGCCGGGTCGCTGTTCATGACGGTGCCGCGGTCGTATGTGTCGCTGTACTCGCGCCTGACCTTGCGCACGTCGAGACCGGCGGCGGAGAGCCGCTGGGTGGCCGCCTTCTCCGTCTGGCCGAGGACCGAGGGAACGTGGGTGAACTGCCCGGAGTTGATGTACCAGACGCCGACGCCGGCCCCCAGCACGAGCAGGACGGCGGCGACGACGGCGTACACGCCGCGTCCGGGCGCCAGGGCGCGCCGCGCGCCCGTCCGCCCGGGGGCCGCCGGCCGGTCCGCGGGCATGTGGAGGCGGCTGGTGCGGTTCAGGGGCTCGTCGGCGCCGCCGCCGGCCGCGCCGGGCGTCCCGCCGCCGACCGCGCGCGGGATCACGCTCGTACGGTCCTCGGCACTGTCGTGCACCACCGCGGCGCGGCCCTGCGGCGGCATCGCGTCGAGCTGCTCGTCGGTGAGGGCGGCGCGGGCGACCCTGGCCCGCGCGAGGAGCTCCACCGCGTCGTACGGGCGCACCTCGGGGTTGCGGGCCGTGGCGCCCGCGACCAGCTCGTCCAGTTCGAGCGGCAGCCCGGGCACGGCGGCGGAGGGAGCGGGGACGTCCTCGTGGAGATGCTGGTAGAGCACCTGCGCGGGGGTGCCGCCGGTGTGCGGCTTGGCGCCGGTGAGCATCTCGTACAGCACGACCCCGCAGGCGTACACGTCGGCGCGGGTGTCGGCGGCGCCGTGCTCTATCTGCTCGGGCGCGAGGTACGACACGGTGCCGAGGACGGAGCCGGTCGTGCTGGTCACGGTGTCCACGGCCCGTACGAGACCGAAGTCGGCGACCTTCACACGGCCGTCGTCCCCGATCAGGACGTTCTCCGGCTTCATGTCCCGGTGCACGAATCCGGCGCGGTGCGCGGCGCCGAGCGCGGCGAGCACGGGCTCCAGGATGTCCAGGGCGGCGCGGGGCTGGAGGGCGCCGCGCTCGCGCAGCACGTCGCGCAGCGTGCATCCGGCGACGTACTCCATGGCGAGGTAGACGTACGGCCCGTCCGTGCCCTGGTCGAAGACGCCGACCACGTTCGGGTGCGCCAGGCGGGCCACCGACTTGGCCTCGCGGATGAACCGCTCCACGAAGGAGGCGTCGGCGGCGAGCGCGGGGTGCATCACCTTGAGGGCGAGCACCCGGTCGAGCCGGGTGTCGACGGCCCGGTAGACCGTGGCCATGCCGCCGACGGCGATGCGCGCGTCGATGCGGTAGCGGCCGTCGAGCACGTGCCCGACGAGCGGGTCCTGAAGGGTCGTATCCACGGGGCGAGTCTACGAGCCGCCGCCGACAGCTCCCGCTGCCGCCGGCCGGCCGGGGCGGCATTGCAGCGGAGCTGTGACGCGCGGCCGGCCGTCACAGCTCCGCGCGGCGGGTCAGAACGCCGGACGCTCCGGGTCCAGCACCGGCCTGCCCGCCACCGGCGACGACGCCTCGGCGAAGTGCCGCCGGGGGATGCGCCCCGCCCGGTACGCCAGCCGTCCTGCCTCCACCCCGCGCCGCATCGCCTCCGCCATCAGCACCGGCTCCTGGGCCCGCGTCACCGCCGACGCCAGCATCACCGCCGCGCACCCCAGCTCCATGGCCAGGGTCGCGTCGGACGCGGTGCCCGCCCCCGCGTCCAGAACGACCGGCACGCGCGCGTGCTCCACGATCAGCTGGAAGTTGTGCGGGTTGCGGATGCCCAGACCGGAGCCGATGGGTGAGCCCAGCGGCATGATCGCCGCACAGCCCACGTCCTCCAGCTTCCGCGCGAGCACGGGGTCGTCGTTCGTGTACGGCAGCACGGTGAAGCCGTCGTCCACCAGCGTCTCCGCCGCGTCCAGCAGCTCGATCGGGTCCGGCAGCAGCGTCCGCTCGTCGGCGACGACCTCCAGCTTCACCCAGTCCGTGCCGAGCGCCTCCCGCGCGAGGCGCGCCGTGAGCACCGCCTCGCCGGCCGTGAAGCAGCCGGCGGTGTTCGGCAGCACACGGATGCCGAGCTTCTCCAGAACGGAGAGCACCGATCCCTGGACGCTGGGGTCCAGCCTGCGCATCGCGACGGTGGTCAGTTCGGTCCCGGACGCCACCAGGGAGCGCTCCAGCACGTCGAGGCTGGGCGCCCCGCCCGTTCCCATGATCAGGCGGGAGGAGAACGTCGTGCCGCCGATGGTCAGAACGTCGTCGGCCATGGTTCAGCCTCCCTGGACCGCGGTGAGGACTTCGACGCGGTCCCCGTCGCCGAGCGCGGTGGAGTCCCACCGCCCGCGCGGTACGACGGTTTCGTTGAGGGCGGCGGCGACCCCCGAGGAGGCGCTCGTGAGGGTCGCGACGAGCGCGCCCAGCGTCGTACCGGCGGCGACCTCACGGGTCTCGCCGTTCACGGAGACGGTCATACGGGCAGCTCCTGCGGTACGGAGGCGGAGGCGAGGGGATCGGGAGAGGCGGACGGCGCGGGGGGCGCGAACCGCAGCGGGCTGAACGGGCGCGCCTCGGCCGGCAGCTCCCCGCCGGTCAGCACGGCGGCCATCGCGTCACCGGTGACGGGGGTGAGCAGCACTCCGTTGCGGTAGTGCCCGGTCGCCAGGTGCAGGCCCGCGAGCGCGGTCGGCCCCAGCAGCGGGGCGTTGTCGGGGGAGCCCGGGCGAAGGCCCGCGAGGGTCTCCGTGAGCGGCAGCTCGGTGATGCCGGGGACCAGCTCGTGCGCGTCGCGCAGCAGCTCGTACACGCCCCCCGCCGTGACCGTGGTGTCCCAGCCGAGCTCCTCGCTGGTCGCGCCGACGACCAGCTCGCCGTTCTCGCGCGGCACGAGGTAGACGTGGCTGCCCCGCACCACCGCGCGCACCGTCCGGCTCAGGAAGGGCGCGTACGCGGGCGGCACGGTCAGCCGCAGCACCTGCCCCTTCACCGGCCGTACCGGCGGCAGCACGTCCCGCGGCACGCCCGCGAGCTTCCCGCTGAGGCTGCCGGCCGCCAGCACGACCTGGTCCGCGGTCAGCTCGGTGCCGTCCGCGAGCACGGCCCCGACGGCCCGCTCCCGTACGACGGAGAGCCGCTCGGCCCGGACGCGGTGGCAGACCACCCCGGCGCGTTCGCAGGCCGTCAGCAGGGCCGCCGCCAGCCGCCTCGGGTCGATCTGGTGGTCGCCGTCGACACGCAGGCCCCCGCGCACGCCCGGCGCGAGCATCGGCTCGAGGCGACGGCATTCGCGCCCGGTGAGCCACTCGGAGTCCAGGCCGGAGCGGCGCTGGAGGGCGTGGAGTTCGCGCAGGTGGGCGCGGTCGTCGGCGTCGAGCGCCACGGCCAGCGTGCCGCACGTGCGGTAACCGGTGCCCTGCCCGCTCGCCGCCTCCAGCTCCGCGACGAAGTCCGGATAGCGCGCGGCGGACGCGAGGTTGAGCCCGAGCAGGGTCTCCTCGCCGTAGTGCAGTTCGGTGACGGCGGCGAGCATTCCGGCCGCGACCCGCGCGGCCCCGCCGCCCGGCCGCGGATCGGCGACGGCGACGCGCAGCCCCCGCTGCGCGGCCCGCCACGCCGTGACCAGGCCGATGATCCCGCCCCCGACCACGAGGACGTCTGATGTACGCGACATGGGCGTCCAGCCCCTCCCTTCGCCGGCATGACCCGGATCAGGTTCGTACGGTCGGAGGCCGCCCAGCCTCCCTCTCAGCCCGGTGCGCCCGGACTCCCGCGAGTGTTTGCGCCCGCCGGGCCCGTGGATCTCCCCCGGGCGTCGGCAGTACGGTGGCCACCCTAACGCCCGGCCCCGACGCGCTGTAAGGGAGCAACATTCCGTGGCCCGCTCGCTCGACGGTCTCGTCCTCTCCCCGGTGGCCGACCAGGCCCCGGGCCAGGTGGGCACGCGGACCCGGTTCACGTACCACGAACAGGACGGCCGGATCTGGGCCGAGTACGCGGGCGGCGACGTCGTGCGCGGCCACCTCGTCGGCACCCGCGAGGGCGACACGCTGCACTTCCGCTACGTACAGCTCAAGCACGACGGCACCACCTCGTCGGGCCGCTGCGCGTCCACCGTCGTCGGGCTGCCGGACGGGCGCGTACGGCTGGAGGAGACGTGGGCGTGGGAGTCGCAGGAGGGCAGCGGCACGAGCGTCGTCGAAGAGCTGCCGCGGCCTGTCGTGTGACGGTGTGTCAGAGATCTCTCGTACCGGCCCTCCGGGCGGCGGGGCGCGCCGTCCTAGAGTGACCTGGTGAGCGAGCAGAGGCAGACAGAGCGGCACGCCGTCGTCGTCGGCGCGGGAATGGCGGGCGTGCAGACCGCCGTGGCCCTGCGCGAGCAGGGCTGGACGGGTCCCGTCACGCTGATCGGCGCCGAGCCGCACCAGCCGTACGACCGGCCGCCCCTGTCCAAGGCGGTGCTGCTCGGCCACGCCGAGGGGTCGGCCTTCGACGTCGACTTCGAGGCGCTCGGCATCACGCTCCGCCTGGGGCTGGAGGTATCCGGCGTGCGCCCGGACGCGCACGAGATCGACACCCCCTCGGGCCCGGTCCCGTACGACGTCCTGGTGATCGCCACCGGAGCGCTGCCCCTGACGCTGCCCGGCGCCGAGGGCGTGCCCGGCGTCCATCTCCTGCGCACCCTCGACGACGCCGCCCGGCTGCGGCCCGTACTCGGCCGGCAGCACGACGTCGTGGTCGTCGGGGCGGGCTGGATCGGCGCGGAGTTCACCACGGCCGCCCGTGCGGCGGGCTGCGCGGTGACCGTCGTCGAGGCCGCCGGCCGGCCGCTCGCGGGCACACTGCCCGCCGACGCCGCGGCCCCCATGGCGGCCTGGTACGCCGAGAGCGGCGCCGAACTGCTCACCGGCGCGCGCGTCGCGCACGTCGAGCCCGGCACGGTCGTCCTGGCCGACGGCCGGCGCATCGCGGCCGGCGCGGTGGTCGTCGGCATCGGCGCCCGGCCCGCGACGGCCTGGCTCGCCGGCTCCGGCATCGCGCTCGGCCCGGACGGCTCCGTCACCGCCGACGCGCGCCTGCGCACCTCGTGCCCCGACGTGTACGCCGTGGGGGACTGCGCCTCCTTCCCCTCCGCCCGCTTCGGCGAACGCCTGCTCGTCCACCACTGGGACAACGCGCTCCAGGGACCGCGCACGGTCGCGGCGAACATCCTGGGGCGGGCGCCGGAGGACTACGACCCGGTCCCGTACTTCTGGTCCGAGCAGTTCGGCCGGTTCGTGCAGTACGCGGGCCACCACGCCCACGCCGACACCACGGTGCGGCGCGGCGACCCCGCAGGCGACGCGTGGACGGTGTGCTGGCTGCGGGAGGGGGCGCTCGTCGCGCTGCTCACCGTGGCGCGCCCGCGCGACCTCGCCCAGGGCCGCAGGCTCATCGCGTCGGGCGCGCGGCTGGACCCGGACCGGGCCGCCGATCCGGCCGTCCCGCTCAAGTCCGCCACCCTTTAGGCGGGCCGCGCGGCCCGGACGGCAGGCCCCGACTACCGACTGTCAGTCCCAGGTGGCAGGCTTGTCCCGTGACCGAGATTGACGCAAAGATCGATGCTCTCGTCCCCGCCTGGCTCAACCTCCCCGACATCGCGGAAAAGCTCGATGTCGAGGTGACGCGCGTCCGGCAGCTGGTCAAGGAAGGCCAGCTGATCGCCGTACGGCGCGGAGAGAACAGGGTGCTCCAGGTGCCTGCCGCCTTCATCGACGGCAACAAGGTGGTCAAGGGTCTCGCGGGGACCCTGACGCTCCTGAGGGACGACGGCTTCTCCGACGAAGAGATGCTCGAGTGGCTCTTCACCCCCGACCCGACCCTGCCGGGCACCCCCGCGCAGGCGCTGAGTGAGAATCGCGGCACGGAGGTGAAGCGGCGCGCCCAGGCGCTCGCCGTCTGACCACTGCCGAGACAACCGACGCGGTGCACGGGCCCTCACCGGTCCGTGCGCCGCCCACCACCCCGGGGGGACACCACCATGCCCGCGTCCACATCGCTGCCCATGGACGGCGCCGCCGCGCGCGAGCGGCTCGCCGACGCCCGGCTGTACCTCTGCACGGACGCGCGCAAGCGGCAGGGCGACCTCCCGGAGTTCCTGGACGCCGTCCTGTCCTCCGGCGTGGACGTCGTCCAGCTGCGCGACAAGGGCATGGAGGCCGGCGAGGAGCTGGAGCACCTCCAGGTCTTCGACGACGCCTGCCGCAGGCACGGCAAGCTCCTGGCGGTGAACGACCGCGCCGACGTGGCCCACGCCATCGGCGCGGACGTGCTGCACCTGGGCCAGGGCGACCTGCCCGTTCCCGCCGCGCGGGCGATCCTCGGCCCCGCCGTCCTCGTCGGCCGCTCCACGCACGGCGAGTCCGAGGTCGACGCGGCCGTGGCCGAGCCCGGCGTGGACTACTTCTGCACGGGCCCCTGCTGGCCCACCCCCACCAAGCCCGGCCGGTACGCACCGGGCCTCGACCTCGTCCGGTACGCCGCCGGGCTGGACCAGGACCGGCCGTGGTTCGCGATCGGCGGCATCGACGCGGGCAACCTCGACGAGGTGCTGGACGCGGGGGCCCGCCGGGTCGTCGTTGTCCGCGCCATCACCGAGGCCGACGACCCGGCCGCCGCGGCGGCGGCTCTCGCCAAGAGGGTCCGGGCCCGCGCCTGACCACCGGCCGCCGCCCGGCGGCCACCGTCCGTCACACCGGTCACGCCCGTCACCGCCAACGACTGTCCACGTCTGTCCGACAGGTGGACAATAATCCGGCAGTATGGACAAAACACCCTCTTTTGTTGGGTCCTCGCCGCGCCCTCGTTAACCTGCGGGTATGGCCCTTGGCACAGCTTCGACCAGGACGGATCACGCGCCCACCGTGCGTGATCTGCTCGCGACCGGCAAGACGACGTACTCGTTCGAGTTCTTCGCGCCCAGGACCGAAAAGGGTGAGCGGAACCTCTGGAACGCGCTGCGCCGGGTCGAGGCGGTCGCCCCCGACTTCGTCTCCGTGACGTACGGGGCCGGCGGATCCACCCGGGCCGGCACGGTCGGCGCCACCGAGCAGATCGCCTCCGACTCCACGCTCACCCCGGTCGCGCACCTCACGGCGGTCGACCACTCCGTCGCCGAACTGCGCAACATGATCGGCCAGTACGCGGACGCCGGGATCAGGAACATCCTCGCCGTGCGGGGAGACCCGCCCGGCGACCCGATGGGCGAGTGGGTCGAGCACCCCCAGGGCGTGCGGTACGCCGCCGACCTGGTGCGGCTCATCAAGGACTCCGGCGACTTCTGCGTGGGCGTCGCGGCCTTCCCCGAGATGCACCCGCGCTCGACCGACTGGGACACCGACATCGCGCACTTCGTGGCCAAGTGCCGCGCGGGCGCCGACTACGCGATCACGCAGATGTTCTTCGATCCGGAGAACTACCTCCGGCTGCGCGACAGTGTCGCGGCGGCCGGCTGCGAGACGCCGATCATCCCCGAGGTCATGCCCGTGACCGGGGTCAGACAACTCGACAGGCTCCCCCAGCTCAGCAACGCGCACTTCCCGCCCGCCGTGAAAGAGCGGATCCTCGCCGTCAAGGACGATCCGGCCGCTGTACGCTCCATTGGCATCGAGTTCGCCACGGAGTTCTGCGCGAGGCTGCTCTCCGAGGGCGTACCCGGATTGCACTTCATCACGCTCAACAACTCCACGGCGACGCTTGAGATCTACGAGAATCTCGGACTGCACGAGCAGTCCTGACCGGCCGTACCCGCCACCCTTCACGGCGGCGGCCGTAGGAGAGGGGCGGGCATGGGCTGGGCGGTCCTCTACATCGCGTTCGGGGTGGTCGCACTGTGGCTGCTCGGAGAAGTGCTGTTGCAGTACAAGGCGCGCCTCAGATGGCGGCTGCTGGCCTTCGCCGGGTTCATGGGCGTGGTCCTCGGCGTGCTGATGCCGTCCGTGTTCGTGATCGCGGGCGGCGCCGTCGCCTTCGCGATCGGCCAGACGTACGTCACCCTGTCGTTCCGCCGGGGCTTCTCGACCGGCTGGGCCATCGGCGGCAAGCCGGGCGAGAGCCGCCGCCGCAAGCGCGGCGACCGGCCCGTCGAGCAGGAGCCGACGCTGGAGGTGTCGGACCTCGAGTACGAACCGGCCGCCCCCGCCGAGCCGGTGTACGCCCCGACGCAGCCCGTGCCGGAGGAGACCGGCCAGTACGGCGTCTACGACGTGGCTGCGTACGCGGCCCAGCAGCAGTCCCAGAGCGACGCCTTCGCGGCCGGCTACGGCGGCTACGACACCTACTCCGGCTACGACCAGCCGCAGCAGGAGTCCTACGGCGGCCCGTACGACTACCCGGCGGGCCAGCAGCAGTACGCCGCGTACTCCGACCCGTACATCGGCACCCAGCCGTACGCGACGCCGCAGTACGGCGGGCAGGACGCGTACGCCGGCCAGGACTACGGCGCGCAGCAGTACGGCAGCGACACGCCGCCCGGCGGCGTGTGGGTCCCGCAGCAGCGCGACGGCGAGCAGCCCTTCGGCGGCGAGCAGCAGGCCCAGGACCCGTACCCGAACGGCTACGACGCCACCGGCTACAACGAGCAGTACCGCTACTGACTCCGCCCGGCCCGCCGTCCCTACTGCGAGCCCCGGAAGCCCTCGCCCTCGACCAGGAGCCCCGCCACCAGGGCCCCGGACATCCCGGCGTGCGCCAGCCCGCCGCCGGGGTGGGCCCATCCTCCGGCGAGCAGGAGCCCCGGCAGCCGGGCGCTGTTGCCCGGGTGCAGCAGACGGCCGCCCGCGCCCGCCAGCGAGGGCGGCGGCACGGCCCCTCCCGGAGCTCCGGTCCCGGCCGCGCTGTCGGCCGGGGTGCGCACCTCCCGCCACAGCAGGCGCTCCCGCAGGTCGGGCACGGCCGCGAGGGCGGCGTCCGCCATCGCGTCGGCGACCCGCGCGACCCGCGCCTCGTCCGTCCAGTCGACGGGCCCCTGCGCCGCCACGGTCGCGGTGAGCGTGACGGCCTCGTGGGCGTCGTCCGGGCGCGTCAGCGGGTCGTCCGGCCGCAGCACGGTGACGGTCGGGCGCTCGGTGTGCCCCCCGCCGAAGACGGCCGCCGCCTCGGCGCCCGCGTCGGGGGAGTGCACCACGGTCCGGTGGGCGGTTCCCTCCGGGCGGCCGCCGCGCAGCGCGAGGAGGACCGTCAGCCGCCCCGGCGGGACCGGACCGGGAGCGACGTCCTGCGACGTCCAGACCTCGCGTCCCGGTGTCATGCCGGCGAGCAGGCGGGGATCGCCCCCGAACACCACGGAGTCCGCTTCGGCGACCGTGCCGTCGGCCAGCTCCACGCCCGCCGCGCGGCCGTCCTTCTCCGTGACGGCGACGACCTCGGCGCCGAAGGAGAACTCCACCCTCCGGGCCAGGCACCGCTCGTACAGCGCCCGCGCGAGCTCCCGCATGCCGCCGCGCACGTACCAGCTGCCGAAGGTCTGCTCCATGTACGGCAGCACGGCGGCGGCGGCCGGAGCGGTGCGGGGATCGAGCCCGTACGCCAGGGCGTGGCCGTCCAGCAGGGCGGCGAGCCGGGGGTCGACCAGCTCCCACGCGCCGATCTCCGCGACGGTGGCGGCCAGCCGGTCGCGCCGCAGCACCCTGCGCACGCGCAGCGACGGATACGGGTCCCGGCCGAGGACCTGCCAGTCGGGCCACAGCGGCTCTTCCAGCAGCGGGCGTCTGGTCCGGTCCCAGGCGTCCCGCGCCCGGTTCAGGAACGCGCCCCAGCGTTCGCCCGCGCCGGAGCCGAGGGCCGCGTCGAGAGCCGAAACGATGCCCGCCCGGGAGGCGTTGGGCAGCGAGACGTCCGTGCCGTCGGCGAAGAGGTGCCGGCTCGCCGGGTCCACGGGGGCCAGCTCGACGCACTGTTCCAGGGACTCCCTGCCCGTCTTGGCGAACAGGTCCCGGTAGACGGCGGGCAGGTGCAGCAGGCCCGGCCCCGTGTCGAAGACGAAGCCGTCCCGCTCGTACCTGCCCAGCGCTCCGCCGTACGTCGCCGCCCGCTCGTACACCGCCACGCGGTTGCCCGCGACGGCCAGCCGCGCGGCGGACGCCATCGCGCCCATCCCCGAGCCGATCACCACAATCCGTGCCATGCCAGGGACTTTATCGGCCGCCACCGACAACCCGGCGGGGCCGGGGGAGTACGGGAGCGGACGTGCTCGGCACCAGCCGCCGTCCCGGACGGCTGGGGCGGGGCACCCAGACGTGAGTACCCGTACCTAGTACGGGAGATGAGTAGCTGTGCGGATGGGCTCCCACCTGCGCGGACGGAAGAGTGGGGACCACGGAAGGGGCGCGGCGCCCGCACCGCCGACACGGGGCGGCGGAGCGGCGCGGCTCCCCTGCCGGAGCGGGGGTGTACGACGGGGTCGGGGGACCCGCGGGGGGACTGCGGCGCGACGCCGGTCGGCAGGGCTCGGGGGGATCGAGCCTCGCACGGCCGGCGTTTCGCTGTCCGGCACCGCGTCCGGCTGTTCCGCC
This sequence comes from Streptomyces sp. NPDC054887, assembly GCF_053610585.1. Lineage (NCBI taxonomy): Bacteria > Bacillati > Actinomycetota > Actinomycetes > Kitasatosporales > Streptomycetaceae > Streptomyces > Streptomyces sp. NPDC054887. The sequence goes on from NZ_JBSGYQ010000091.1 coordinate 13,940, forward strand.
GGCGGCGGCATTCGTCCGTTCCGGGACGCCACCGCTCCAGCGGCTCCCCGGCCGCCCGGGTCAGCGGCGGCCGCTGACCCGGCCGTGCAGCAGCAGCGACAGCGCGGAGTGCACGTCGTCGATCGTCCGCTCGCTCTGGAACGCCTGCCAGTCCAGCGCCGCCACCAGCACCATGCCGACGAGCGCGGCCGCCGTCAGCGGGATGTCGATGTCCCTGCTCAGCTCGCCGTTCTCGACGCCCTCACGGAGCACCGTCTCGACGACGGCGACGGCTTCCTGCCGCACCACCAGGAGCGTCGACTGCCAGGCCCTGTTGGTGCGCCACAGCTCGGCGACGTACAGCTGGGTGAAGGCCGGATAGCGGTCGATGAAGCCGAGACCCGCCCTGATCATCGCGTCGAGGGCCTCCACCTTGGTGCCCCCGCGCTCCGCCGTCTCGTCCGCCGCGGCCCGCAGGGACGCGGTGAGGAGCCCGACTCCGTGCCGCAGCAGCTCCTCGAAGAGCTCGGTCTTGCTCTTGAAGTTGTAGTAGACCGTGCCCTTGGCCACTCCGGCGCGCTCGGCGATCTGGTCCACCGTCGTCGAGGAGAAACCCTGCTCCGCGATGAGGGTGACGGCCGCCTCGTAGAGCTTCTGCCGGGTGACCTCGCGGCGCGTTCTGCTGCTGTCCATGGTCATGATTCTCACAGGCTGAGCTCCGGGTGGAGACGGTCGAGCGTCCAGACCTGCTTGCGCCGGGCCGAGAGGGCCGTCAGCGCCACCGCTCCCGCGGTGAAGGCGAACAGCACGACGCTGCCCGTCCAGACCGGCTCCAGGCCGCCGCCCGTGATGAGCCGGCGCAGGCCCTCCACGACGTACGTCATCGGCAGGAAGGGGTGGATCGCGTTGAAGAAGCCCGGACTGGTCTGTACGGGGTAGGTGCCGCCCGCCGAGGTGAGCTGGAGCATCAGCACGGCGAGGACGAGGATGCGGCCCGCCGCGCCGAACCGCGCGTTCAGCCACTGCACGATCGCCGAGAAGCACCCCGTCACGAGCACCAGGAAGGCGATCGTTCCCGCCGCGCGTTCCATCCGCAGGCCGAGGCCCCAGTGCAGTACGGACATGAGCGCGGCCACCTGGAGCACTCCGAGGGCCGCCACCGGCAGCCAGCCCGCCAGCGCGATCCGCCAGGCCGAGGCCCCCGCCGCGAGGGCGCGGCGGTTGAGCGGCTGGATCAGCATGTACGCCACCATCGCGCCGACCCACAGGGACAGCGGGATGAAGTACGGGGCGAAACCGGTGCCGTAGTTCGGCGCCTTGTGCATCGACTGGGAGGCGAGCTGGACCGGGTCGGCCATCACGCCGGTGCGCTGGTCGCGCTTCTCCTTGTCGTAGTCCGGGATCTTGCCTACGCCCTTGTGGAGGCCGCTGGCGAGTTCGCCGGAGCCGTCGACCAGCTTGATCAGGCCGCCGTTCAGCTCCCCGGCCCCCGTCTTGAGCCGCCCGATCCCGTTGTCGAGGGTGCCGGCGCCGGTGTCGAGCCGTCCGATCCCGCTGTCGAGGTCGTTGGCGCCGGTCTTCGCGGTGGCCAGGCCCGAGTCGAGCCGGGCCGCGCCCTGGGCGACCTTCTTGGCGCCGGCGTTCAGCGCGTTGACCTTGTCGACCGCGCTCTTCAGGTCCTCGTCGAGGTGGGGGGCGCGCACCGACAGCTCGCGCGCCCGCTCCTGGAGCTTGGCGAGGTCCTTGTCCAGCCGCGTCAGATCGCCGCGCTGGTTCTTGATCAGGTTGTTGACGTCCGCGGAGATGAGCGCCGCGTCGGCGGCCGCCTTGTCGGCCTTCTTCAGCTGCGGGCAGGCCGGGTCCGCGAGGGGCTGGTTCACGCAGCGCGCCTCGTAGACCGTGTGCAGTTCGTCGGCGGCCACACGGGACCCCTGGGCGGCGACGGGCGCGGCCTTCGCGAGCGTGCCGAGGTTCTCGCGCACGATGCGGGAGCTGTCGGCGACGAGCTTCGCCGTGTCCGCGACCGTCCGGCCGTTGTCCCGCAGGTACGGGCCGAGGCCGTCCGCGACGCCGTTCACCTTGTCCGCGAGCGACTGCGTGCCGTTCGCGACCTGCTGCGAGCCGCTCTTGAGGTCGCCCGACCCCTTGTGCAGCCTCTTCAGGCCGGCCGCCAGCTCGCCGCTGCCCTTCTTGGCGTCCTTGAGGCCGGCGGCGAGGTCCTGGGAGCCGGCCTTCGCCTTGTCGATACCGCCCTTGAGGTCGCCGGAGCCCTTCTTCGCCTTCCCGATCCCGCCCTTGATGTCGTCGGCGCCCCTGGCCGCCTTCGCCGTGGAGTCGTGGATGTCGGAGAACGAGATGAAGATCTTGTCGAGGAACGAACGCGAGGCGTTCTTCGAGGCCGCGGTGCGCACCTCGGCGAAGACCGTGCGCGAGATCTGCCCGACGATGTAGTTGTTCGCGTCGTTGGTGCGCACCTGGAGGGCGCTCGTCTCGGGAACGTCGCCCGAACTGGAGGCGATGCGCTCGCTGAAGTTCTCGGGCATGGTCAGGGAGAGGTAGTACGCCCCGTCCTCCACGCCACGGCGGGCCTCGCCGGCGCTCACCTCGTGCCACTCGAAGACCTTGCTGTCGAGCAGCTTCTCGGTGATCTCGTCGCCCGCCGCGATCTTCTTGCCGCCCGCCTCGGCTCCCTCGTCGTCGTTGACGAGGGCGACGGGTATGCGGTCGAGCCTGCCGTACGGGTCCCAGAAGGACCACAGGTACAGCGCGCCGTACAGCAGCGGGAGCAGCAGCAGCGCGACGAGCGCGGCGCGCGGCAGCTTCCCCCTGCCGAACCGCTTCAGCTCAAGCGCGGCCAGCCTCGGCGATCGCATCGTCCGCCCCCTCCTCGGTGTCGTCTGCGTTCTTGGTGTTGTCGCTGTCGCTGTCGCTGTCGCTGTCGCTCGCGGTGTCCGGGCCGCTTCCGTCATCGGACTTCGCCACCGGCGCGGTCCCGGGCGCGCTCCCGGCCGCTTCCCCGGCGGCGGCTGTTCCGGTGGTGACCCGCACCGCGTCGTCGGGCGCCTCACTGCACACCGCGAGAACGGTCGTCCCCGTCCGGCTGACGGAGCGCAGCAGCTCCCAGGCCAGCACCCGTTCGGCGTCGGACAGCTTGAGGTCCATGTCGTCCACGGCGAGCAGCCGCGGTGCGCCCATCAGCGCCAGTCCGACGGACAGCCGCAGCGCTTCGAGGCGCTCCAGGTCCCGTACGGACGTACGCGCCCCCTTCGGCAGCGTCCGGAGGTCGAGCCCCGCCGCGTCCAGGGCGGCGTCGATCCTGGCCCGCGCCTCGGCGGCGCGCTCGGCGCGGGGCCGCAGCAGGGTGCGCAGCGAGCCGTCGAAGCGGCGCTGGAGCAGCGCCCGCTCCCGCAGGTGCTCGGCGACGGTGAACGCCGGGTCGAGCTCGCTGACGCCGGTGACCGGTCCCAGGGCGCTCGTCCGGCGTACGGCGGCCATCTTCTTCGGCAGGCGCAGGCCGCCGACCTCCGCGTGGCCCTCGGTGGCGCGCATGCGACCGGTGAGGGCGAGCAGGAGACAGGTGCGGCCGGAACCGGACGGGCCCTCGACGGCGATGAGCGCGCCGGGCTCCGCCGCGACGCGCACGCCGCGGAACGCCCAGCCCCGCGGGCCCTTCAGCCCGAACTCCTCCGCGATCACAGCTGCCCCGTGCGGGCTGTCCACACGCCCTCCCCTTTTAGACTGACCAGTCAGTGCAAAAGCTATCCCGAACCCGTACTCGACGCAAAAAAGCCAGGTCAGGGCGGATTGTCAGTGGTGGCCTTCACGATGGACACAGACGGCTACCCCGCCGTCACGCGACAAGGAGGTTCGTCATGGCTCGCACGTCTCGCACGTCCTCAGCTGCCGCACACCGGCGCCGGACCCCCGGCCCCGCCCCCGTCCCTCCGGCGACCGGCCCCGCCGCCGACATCCACCCGGTGCTGCGCAGGGCCGGAGCCCCGCCCGCCGCCCTTGACCTGCTCGCCCAGGCCCGCAGCGGACTCGACGAGGCCGCGGGCCTCGGCGAGCCGAACGAGCGGTACGCCACGGCCCACCTCGCCGCCCTGCGCACCGCCGCGGCCGTCCTCGCGGCCCGCGGCCGGCCCGAGACCACCGAGCCCCGGCGCCGGCGCATCCGCAGCGCCTGGGAGGTCCTCCCGGAGATCGCGCCGGAACTGACCGAGTGGAGCGCCCTCTTCGCCTCCGGCGCCCGCCGGCGGGCGCTGGCCGAGGCCGGCATACAGGGCGCCGCCGGCCCCCGGGACGCCGACGACCTGCTGCGGGACGCGGCCGTGTTCCTGCGCCTGGTCGAGCGGCTGCTCGCGCTCGACCCCGTGCTGCCGCGGCCCCGGGCGGAGAGCGCGGACCAGTCGGACGCGGGATGAACGGGACCGGTTCGCGGAGGCAATAGGGTGGACTGGGCGTTCACCGCCCGCACCGTTCACCGCCCCGCCGCCCGCGGCGGCACCGCGCCGAGGAGTCAACTGCCGTGTCGGACCCGATGCGCCCCCGCGCCTCCCTTCGTACCGCCGTGGTCTGGGAGGTCCTCAAGGACGCTCTCGACCGCAAGGTCGAGGCGGCCGGGAGCGACGCCCTGGACGTCCTCGACACCGGCGGCGGCACGGGCAACTTCGCGGTGCCCGTGGCCCGCCTCGGGCACCGCGTCACCGTCGTCGACCCCAGCCCCAACGCCCTGTTCGCGCTGGAGCGCCGGGCCGCCGAGGCGGGCGTCGCCGACCGCGTGCGCGGCGTCCAGGGCGACATCCACGGCCTCTTCGACGTCGTCGGGCGCGGCGGCTACGACGCGGTCCTGTGCCACGGCGTCCTGGAGTACGTCGACGACCCGGCCGAGGGCGTGCGCAACGCCGTGGACGCCCTGCGCCCCTCCGGCACCCTCAGCCTCCTCGCCGCGGGCCTCGGCGGCGCCGTCCTGGCCCGGGCGCTGGCCGGACACTTCACCGAGGCCAGGCAGGCCCTCACCGACCCGGCGGGCCGCTGGGGCGAGGGCGACCCGGTCCCGCGCCGCTTCACCGCCGACCAGCTCACCGAACTGGTCGCCAAGGCCGGTGTCGAGGTCGGCGCCGTCCACGGCGTACGGGTCTTCGCCGACCTCGTGCCCGGCGCCCTGGTGGACACCGAGCCCGGCGCCCTGGACGCCCTGCTCAAGCTGGAGGCCGCGGCCGCCGAGCTGCCCGCCTTCCACTCCGTCGCGACCCAGCTGCACGTCCTCGGCGACAAGCAGGAGCCCGTCGCGCACTGAAGGAGCGCCTCCGCGGGGCCCGGAAAGCGGCTGATCAGCAACGCAGTGGCGCATGGAGTCCGCCACAGGCCCCCCGATCGGCCGACTTGCCCCGTATGATCGGAGCACACCGTGCGCATGGCGGATCGGCCAATGGGGAATGCACACCTCAGGCAACCGAGACGGCATGGCGGCCCGGATTGTGAATTGGCGTAGAGGGCGGGTTTCACGGGGGCGATTCCCTGCCTATTCTGAAAGGGCCGCAAACGGTCGCCCCCCGCGACCGACGAGTAGGAGGACTCCCGTGCCGCTCTCGGAGCACGAGCAGCGAATGCTCGAGCAGATGGAGCGAGCGCTGTACGCCGAAGATCCCAAATTCGCGACAGCGCTTGAGGGAAGCGGGCTGCGTACGTACACCCGACGACGGGTCTACCAGGCAGTCGCAGGCTTCCTGGTGGGTATCGCGCTCCTCATGGCCGGAATGGTCGCACAGCAGATCTGGATCAGCGTGGTGGGCTTCCTTGTGATGCTCGGCTGCGCGGTGCTCGCGGTCACCGGCTGGCGCAAGGCCCCGAAGCCGGGTGAGCAACCGGCTCCCGGTACCGGTACCGGTGCGGCTGCTCGCAGCCGGCCCCGGCAGCGACGGTCGGTCATGAACCGCATCGAGCAGCGGTGGCAGCGCCGCCGCGAAGAGGGTCAGGGACACTGACACCGGCCGCTTTCGCCGACCGGACACCGGTCGATCGCATCCGACACTTGCCAACGCAGTGAGGGGGGGCCCCTTACACCCCGGGCCCCCACACAGCGGTAGCACCCCCGGGCCCAGGCCGGGCGCGGTGGATTATAAACAAAAACCATCCCCACACACAAAAATAAAACT
>NZ_JBSGYQ010000092.1:0-19318 GCF_053610585.1 Streptomyces sp. NPDC054887
GCGGGAGGGGGGGGGGGCCCGCCCCCCTGGGGGGTGCCCCCCCCCGGCCGGGGAAGCGGTGCGTACCCGCCCGCCCTACTTCTTGCGGCGGCGGCTGCCGCCCTTCTGCGCCTTGCGCCGCTCGGCACGCGTCATGCCGTCCGACTCGGACCGCGCCGGCCCGTCGCCGTTGTCGAAGTCGCCTTCGATGACGCCGCCCTCACCGTCCACGGTGGGCGCGGAGAAGTGCAGCCGGTCGGGCCGCTGCGGGGCGTCGAGCCCCTTCGCCCGGATCTCCGGACGGCCCGCGCCCGCACCCGCGGGCACCGCGTCCTCCTTGCGGAGCGACGGCTTCCCACCGACCGCCTGGTCCGGAACGGCCTGCACCGGAACCTCCTCGACCTGCTGCTCGACCTGGACCTCCAGGTTGAACAGGTAGCCGACGGACTCCTCCTTGATGCCGTCCATCATGGCGTTGAACATGTCGAAGCCCTCGCGCTGGTACTCGACCAGCGGGTCCTTCTGGGCCATCGCGCGCAGGCCGATGCCCTCCTGGAGGTAGTCCATCTCGTAGAGGTGCTCACGCCACTTGCGGTCCAGGACGGACAGCACCACGCGGCGCTCCAGCTCACGCATGATGTCGGAGCCGAGCTGCGCCTCGCGCTGCGCGTACTGCTCGTAGATGTCGTCCTTGATGGACTCGGCGATGAACTCGGCGGTGATGCCCGCGCGGTCGCCCGCCGCCTCCTCCAGCTCCTCGACCGTGACCTTCACCGGGTAGAGCTGCTTGAACGCGCCCCACAGCCGGTCGAGGTCCCACTCCTCGGCGAAGCCCTCGACGGTCTCCGCCTGGATGTACGCGTCGATGGTGTCGTCCATGAAGTGGCGGATCTGCTCCTGGAGGTCCTCGCCCTCCAGGACGCGGCGGCGCTCGCCGTAGATCACCTGGCGCTGCCGGTTGAGCACCTCGTCGTACTTCAGGACGTTCTTGCGCGACTCGAAGTTCTGCTGCTCGACCTGCGACTGCGCGGACGCGATCGCCCGCGTCACCATCTTGTTCTCGATCGGCACGTCGTCGGGGACGTTCGCCATCGACATCACGCGCTCGACCATCGCGGCCTTGAACAGGCGCATCAGGTCGTCGCCCAGCGAGAGGTAGAAGCGGGACTCGCCCGGGTCGCCCTGACGGCCGGAACGACCGCGCAGCTGGTTGTCGATACGCCGCGACTCGTGCCGCTCCGTACCCAGCACGTACAGCCCGCCGAGCGCCTTGACCTCTTCGAACTCGGCCTTGACGGCCTGCTCGGCCCTTTCGAGGGCGGCGGGCAGCGCGGCGGCCCACTCCTCGATGTGCTCCTCCGGGTCGAGGCCGCGCTGGCGCAGCTCCGCCTCGGCGAGGTCGTCCGGGTTGCCGCCGAGCTTGATGTCCGTACCGCGACCCGCCATGTTCGTGGCGACGGTGACGGCGCCCTTGCGGCCGGCCTGGGCGACGATCGACGCCTCACGGTCGTGCTGCTTGGCGTTGAGGACCTCGTGCTGCACGCCGCGCTTGGAGAGCTGCTGCGAGAGGTACTCCGACTTCTCCACGGAGGTCGTGCCGACCAGGATCGGCTGGCCCTTCTCGTGCTTCTCCACGATGTCGTCGACGACGGCGGCGAACTTCGCGACCTCGGTGCGGTAGATCAGGTCGGACTGGTCGGCGCGGACCATCGGCCGGTTCGTCGGGATCGGCACGACGCCCAGCTTGTAGATCTGGTGGAACTCCGCGGCCTCGGTCATGGCCGTACCGGTCATGCCGGAGAGCTTGTCGTACAGGCGGAAGAAGTTCTGCAGGGTGATCGTGGCGAGCGTCTGGTTCTCGTCCTTGATGTCCACCCCTTCCTTCGCCTCGATCGCCTGGTGCATGCCCTCGTTGTAGCGGCGGCCGGCGAGGATACGGCCGGTGTGCTCGTCGACGATCATGACTTCGCCGTCGATGACGACGTAGTCCTTGTCCTTCTTGAACAGTTCCTTGGCCTTGATGGCGTTGTTCAGGTACCCGACGAGCGGCGTGTTCACCGACTCGTAGAGGTTGTCGATGCCCAGCCAGTCCTCGACCTTGGCGACGCCGGCCTCGTGGATGGCGACGGTGCGCTTCTTCTCGTCGACCTCGTAGTCGCCGGTCTCCTCGATGCCCTTGAGCGGGTTGCCCGGCTCGCCCTTCTTCAGGCGGACGACGAGCTTGGCGAAGTCGCCGTACCACTTGGTGGCCTGGTCGGCCGGCCCGGAGATGATCAGCGGCGTACGGGCCTCGTCGACCAGGATCGAGTCGACCTCGTCGACGATCGCGAAGTTGTGGCCGCGCTGGACGAGCTCGTCCTTCGACCACGCCATGTTGTCGCGCAGGTAGTCGAAGCCGAATTCGTTGTTGGTGCCGTACGTGATGTCGCAGGCGTACATCTCACGGCGCTGCGCGGGCGACATGTTGGCGAGAATGCAGCCGACCTCGAGGCCGAGGAACTTGTGCACCCGGCCCATCATCTCGGAGTCGCGCTCCGCCAGGTAGTCGTTCACCGTGATCAGGTGGACGCCCTTGCCGGACAGCGCGTTCAGGTACGCGGGCAGCGTGCCCACCAGGGTCTTGCCCTCACCGGTCTTCATTTCGGCGACATAACCGAGATGCAGGGCGGCGCCACCCATCATCTGGACGTCGTAGTGGCGCTGACCGAGGACACGCTTGGCGGCCTCGCGAACGGTCGCGAAAGCCTCGGGAAGCAGGTCGTCCAGGCTCTCGCCGTCGGTGTACCGCTGCTTGTACTCATCGGTGAGCGCCCGCAACTCGGCGTCGGAGAGGTTGACGAAGTCCTCTTCGATGGAGTTGACCTGGTCCGCGATGCGGTGCAGTTTGCGCAGGATCTTGCCTTCGCCTGCACGCATGAGCTTGTTGAAGACGGACACTGAGGCTGGTCTCCTTGCCGGTCGGGCCTGTGCACTGAGTCATGTAGGGACGCTGGCGCGGGCACGGCAGGTGGTCCCCACCGCATCGGCCATCGTAAGCGAGGACCCCGCCACGCCGGGAGGTCCGCCCGCAGGAAGGCCCACTGTTACCCGCAAAGAGAACGGACAGGGAGCCCGGAAGGTGCCGGGCCATCCCGAAAAGGTCTGGCGCGCCCCGCCCGCCCGGCCGAGAATCAGCCGATGGAGCCCACGATCCTCACCACCGAGCGGCTGCTGCTGCGCCCCTTCGAGCCCGCCGACGCGGAAGCCGTCTTCCAGGCGTGTCAGGACCCCGACATCCAGCGCTGGACGTCGGTCCCCTCGCCGTACGAACGCGAGCACGCGGAGGGCTTCGTCGGCCGGATCGTCCCGGACGGCTGGCGCTACGGCACGGTGTACGCCTTCGCGGTCCTCAGCCGGGACGGCGGCGAACTGGTGGCGGCCGTGTCGTCGATCACGCGCGGCGAGGGGGCGGCGGAGATCGGTTACTGGACGGCCAAGGAGCACCGCGGCCGCGGCTATGTCACGGAGGCGGTGCGGGCCGTCGCCCACTGGGCCTTCACCACGGTGGGCGTCGAACGGCTGGAGTGGCGCGCCGAGATCGGCAACGAAGCCTCGCGCGCGGTGGCCGAGAAGGCGGGTTTCGTCATCGAGGGCGTGCAGCGTTCGGGCATCGCCAACAAGGGCGTCCGCCGCGACGGCTGGTCCGGCGCGCTGCTCCCGTCGGACCTCGGCCTTCCGGCGGCCGGCCCGTACCTGCCCGCGGGGACGGAGCCCCGGCACGCCTGAGCCCCGGCACACGCAAGTCCCGGCACTCCTGAGACCCGGCAGGCGTGATTCCCCGCACGCGTCCGGTACGTCCGGTCGCGGCGGGCCGGCTCCAAGTGCGGCCGCGCGGCGGCGGCGCCACGGCCCGTACGCCCGCCCCCTCGCCCGTCGCGATCCCCGCAGGCCAGGGGCCGTTGTCAGTGCCGGCCCCTAGGCTGCGGCCATGACCAGTTTGCTGCCGACGCCCCTCGCCTCCCTCTCCGCCGACGAAGCCCGCAGGATCGCCCTGCGCGCCCAGGGCTTCCTGGGAGCGCCGGACCGTCGGGCCGGAGTGCGGGGAGTCCTGCGCCACCTGGGAGCGGTGCAGCTCGACACGATCTCCGTACTGGCCCGCTCGCACGAACTGATTCCGTACGCCCGCCTCGGCGCGGTGGGACGCGCGACGGTCGACAGCGCCTACTGGACGGGCGCCCACGCCTTCGAGTACTGGTCGCACGCCGCCTGCATCCTGCCCATGGAGGAGTGGCCGCACTTCGCCTTCCGCCGCCGCGCGTACCGCGACCGCCCGCACTGGCACCACGACCTTCCGGACGGTGCTTACGACGCGGTGATCAAGCAACTGCGCGCCGAAGGCCCGCTGACCGCCACCGACTTGGGCGGCGCGAAGAACAAGGGCGAGTGGTGGGACTGGTCGGAGTCGAAGGTCGCCGTCGAGCGCGCGCTGATGTACGGCGAGGTGGTGTGCGTCGAGCGGCGCGGCTGGAAGCGGGTGTACGACCTGGCCGAGCGCGCCGTTCCGGACGCCGTCTACCACGACGACCTGGACGACACCGAGTGCCTGCGCCGGCTCGTGCGGCTGGCCGGCCGGTCGCTCGGCGTCGGCACGCGCGCCGACATCGCGGACTACCACCGCCTCAAGGGCGAGCAGGTCGACGCCGTGATCGCCGAATCGGGGCTCGTCCCCGTCGAGGTCGAGGGCTGGGCCAAGGCCGCCTGGGCGGATCCCGAGGCCCTGGCGAGCACCCCGCGCGGCCGCCACCGCACGACCCTGCTGTCGCCCTTCGACTCCCTCATCTGGGACCGCCCGCGCACCGAGCGGATCTTCGGCTTCACGCACCGGCTGGAGGCGTACGTCCCCAAGCCCAAGCGGTTGCACGGGTACTTCGCGATGCCGCTGCTCGCGGGCGGCCGGCTGCTCGGCCGCGTCGATCCCGCGCGTGAGGGGCAGACGCTGGTGGCCCGGCAGGTCTCACTGGCGAGCGGCAAGGCGGTGCGGCCGATGGCGGAGGCACTGGTCGAGGCGGCTCAGTGGGTCGGCTGCGCGGACGTACGACTGGAGCGCGTGGACGCACCGGAGCTGCGCGAGGCGCTGACCGCCGAACTGGCCCGGCTCACCTGATCTCGAGGATCTTCTCCCGCATCGCGTAGACCACGGCCTCCATCCTGGAGTGCAGTTGCAGCTTCTCCAGGATGTTGCGGACGTGGTTCTTCACGGTGTTCTCGGAGATGAACAACTCCTTGGCGATGTCACGGTTGTTCATACCGGTCGCGACGAGCTTGAGGACTTCCAGCTCCCGCTCGGTCAGCCGCGGCGCGGGGACGAGCCGGCGCTCGTCGGTGCGCTGGATCATCGACTTGAACTCGGTGAGGAGCTTCGACGCCATCGACGGGCTGATCTGGGACTGGCCGTCGGCCACCGCGCGGATCGCGGTGGCCACCTCGTCCGTGGAGATCTCCTTGAGGAGATAACCGGTGGCACCCGCCTTGATCGCGTCGTAGAGGTCGGCCTCCTCGTCGCTGATCGTCAGCATGATGATCTTCGCGCTGGGAGCCACCTCCTTGATGGAGGTGCACGCCTCGATGCCGCCGCGCTTGGGCATCCGTACATCCATCAGCACGATGTCGGGCAGCAGATCGGCGGCCTTGTCCACGGCCTCCGCGCCGTCCCCGGCCTCTCCGACGACCTGGATGTCCTCCTCCTGTGCGAGGACGATCTCCAGCCCCCGGCGGAACAGGGCGTGGTCGTCGACGACCAGCACCCTGATGGGCTCCTTGCGCGTTCCCCCGGCGTCCGCACCGGGGCCGCCGCCCTCGGCGTCCGCCATGTCGGACTCGTCGTGCACCGGACCGAAGCTGTCCGCCATCGTTCCTCCCCCTGAAGGCCGTGGCCCGAAAATCATGAGCTGCCCCAACCACAGTGTGCAGAGCACCGATTGGCTTGCGACGCCATGATTTCATGCCCGGACGACAAGGCGGTGATCCTGCGGTCGCACGATGGTGCCCCTGGGGGGCGCACAAACGCTCCAGGGGCACCACCACAGTGGGATACGGCACGCTGCCCCGGTCGGTTCAACGTGCCCGGCGAATCACCCGCCGAGTGCACCGCCGGCGCCGCCCGCCTCGGTCTCGGCGAGAGGGTCGGTCGTCAGGCGGATGACACCGTAGTCGTAGGCGTGCCGCCGGTAGACGACACTCGGCTCCTTCGTCTCGGAGTCGACGTAGAGGTAGAAGTCGTGCCCGACCAGTTCCATCTCGTACAGGGCCTGGTCGAGCGACATCGGCGCCGCGACGTGGGTCTTCTCGCGGACCACCAACGGTCCTTCGCCCTGAACCTCGAGCGGTCCGATCCTGGTGGTGGGGATGGTGGGCGGTGCCTCCTCGGCAACGAGCACGCCATTGCCGTTGATGGCCGCGGCGCCGGGCACGGTCGTACCGACCTCGGCCGCCGGAATCCTGCCGTTGCCCCGACGGGTGTGGCGCTTGTCGTGCTGCTTGCGCATGCGCGCCTCGAGCTTGCCCGTGGCGAGGTCCAGTGCCGCGTACGGGTCTCCGGCCGACGCTTCCGCCCGGATGACCGGGCCCCGCGAGCGGAGTGTGATCTCCACACGGTCGGAACGGTCGGCCTGCCGCGGATTGGGCTCCTTGGACACCTCGACGTCCAGGCTGATCACCTTGCCGTCGAGCTTCTGGATCTTCTCCAGGTTCAGCTTCTCGGCCACGTGCTTGCGGAACCTCTCGGGCACCTCGGTCTTGCGGCCCTTGACGACGATGTCCACGCAGAACTCCGTTCCCGGATAGCCCCGCTCAGCGGCGGAGCGTCTCCCTTTCGCACCAGGTTCCGATGAGCACCGGAACCTCGGACTTGGTGACTTTCACCTCCTCCTCCCCAGTCGACAAGATCCCCACCCCATCGACTTCGGGCTGAAGGGAAAACCCGAGCACAGCCGTCCGAATCATTGAGGACCGGGGTCTGCTTTTCCTCACAACCGAACATAGCTCGCTCGGACGCCTGTCGGCACCCGCTACCGGCGCGTACCTCCGATCCGGCGAATTTCCCTCGTCCCTACCTGCAACGATGCGAGTTCCCCGTCAGTTCCGGTTTATTACGAACGACAGCGCGGGAGCGGCGACGACAGCGGCGCTCAGCTGCGCGTACACCGGATTCGGCCATCCTCGGACGGCACTCAGTGCACGGCCGGACTCCGCGAGCGAGGCCCCGGTCGTCATGAGGTCGTCCACCAGTACGGCCCGTCCGCCCTCCAGGAGCCGTGCCGCCCCGCGGACGACCTCCAGGGCCCCGGCCAGGTTCGCCGCCCTCTCGCGGGCGCCCAGGCCCGCCTGGTCGCTCACCGGCCGCCGCTGCCGCAGCGCCGCCAGGGCCCGGGCCGGCACCCCGGCGCGTCGCAGCTCCACCGCCGCGGCCCGGGCGATCCGGAGCGTCGGATCGTGCCCGCGCGCCCGGACCGCCGAGCGCGCGGAGGGCACCGGCACGAGCAGCAGCGGCCCCGCCGGCCCGGTCCCCCCGGCCACCGCGGCCCGCACCGCGCCCGCCAGTGCGCCCCCGAGCGCCCCCGCAAGCCCCAGTGCGCCCCGCTCCTTGTGCGCGAGCACCACCGCCCGCACCGCGTCCTCGTACGGAGCGGCCGCGTGGACCACGGGCAGACCGGGCGGTTCCGGCCACGGGCGCACCCGGCGCGCCCCGGCTCCGTACAACGCCTGCCCGCACGCGTCGCACAGCAGCGTGCGCGGCCTGCCGCAGCCGCCGCAGCCGACGGGCAGCACCAGGCCCGCCACGTCCCGCCCCGTCTCCCGCCACCGTCCGCGCACGTCATCCACTGTGGCCGCCCGCGCCGGCGGCAACCACCCCTGTGGACAACTCGGTTGCCGGTGCCCAGCCGGGCACCAGGGACGGCGGCTACCCGGGGTAGACCGGTGACGAACCCTTGCTGACCACGGTCTTCCAGTTCGCACCCGGCGGCAGCCGCACGATGCCGTCCTCCAGCGAGTGCGCCAGCAGGGGCAGCCGGTCGTCGTCCGCCGAGGCGACGGCCGTCACCCGGTTCGCGCCCGGCACCGACTGGGCGTCGGACGTCGAACCATCAGTCTGGAGATACCGCAACTGCTGCACTCCACCGGACTCCCTGCCGACCACCACGAGGCGGCTGCGCCCGGCCCAGGACACGGCCGTCACCTCTTCCATCTGCGGCGCGATGGGCCGCAGATCGGCGACGGAAACCTCCGGCTCGTCCTGCGGCCCGTGCCGCTCGATCCGGCCGAGCTTCAGCGTCGTACGCCCGTTCTCGGTCACCAGCAGCGCGATCCGCACACCGTCCGCCGACACCTTGAGCGCCTCGATGCGGGCCCCGTCGAGCCCGTCGACGACCTTGACCTCCTGCGGCTCGCCCACGCCGTCCGCCAGTCGCAGCAGCCGAGGCCGGCGCGGGTCGCGGTCCGCCACCCACAGGTCGCCCCGGCCGTCCCAGCTCGGCGCCGACAGCCGGTCCTTCTGCTGCTTGGCGCCGCTGGTCACGGCCGGCTCCCGCGGTTCGCCGTCCGAGACGACGGACGCCACGTACAGCGCCCCCCCGTCCTGCGACACCCCCGCCGCCTGCCGCTCGTGGCGCGCCACCGCCACAGTGCTCAGGCGCCGCTCGCCGCTGCCGAGCGGCCCGGGCACGGGCTCGGCCTCCTCGTCGTCACCGGTGTTCTCGGTGCTCCCCACCATCCGTACGAGACGCTGCTTCGTGTCGAGGAAGTACTGGTAGTCCGGGTTCCCGGAGGCGCGTTCCGGAGCGAAGTCCTCCGCCTGGTCGCCGCCGAGGACGCACAGCGTCGATCCGTCCGACCGCTGGAGCTCCACCTGCCCGATCCGGTACGACGTCAGGTCGCGCAGGGTGAAGAGAAGTTGCGCGGCCATCTCCCTGCACCGCTTCTGCCCGACGTTGGACGCCTTGTCGTTGAGCGGCACCTTGAGCGCGTTGCGGTCGTCGAAGGCCAGGGACTTCTCGCCGTCCTCCAGCTTCAGCGCCGTACCCGTCGGGAAGCTCGAACCCACCACCGGTTTGAGCCAGTTGGTGGGGCCGCTCAGCAGCGCCTCGACCGTCTGCGTCACCTGGTCCATCTGGGTCTGCGGGTCCATGCGCTTGCGCACGTACACCGGGTCTGCGACCAGCCACGGATGGGTGCCGGCCCGCTCCGAGGATGTGCCGGAAGCGAAGTAGTACTTGTTGACGGAGTGATAGATGCGCTCGAAGTCCGACTCGCCGAGCACCAGGCCCTGCGGCAGCCCGTCGATGCGCCATTCCTTGCCGTCGGGGCCGTCCTGCCTGCTGAGATAGAGCGTCTCGTGATACGAGCCGTTGACCGGCCGGTACGCGCGCTGCCCGTTGACCTCGGCGATCTTCTTGCCGGTCAGCGCGTACGTGTAGGCCCCGCCCTCGCGGTCGTTGGCCCGCTGGTCCTGCGGCACCGGGCCGTCGTCCAGCACGGTGACCTGGGTGGGGTTCCAGTTCTTGGACGCCTTCTTCGTCAGGTACTTGCGAGCCGTGGCGAACTGGGGGTCGTCGCCCGTCATCGCCTCCAGGAAGCCCTCGACGATCTCGTTGGGCTGCGCCCCCTTCCGCGGCGCCATCCCGTACACCCGCACCTGCGAGTCGCCGCGCGGGGACGCCTCGACGGCCTCCACGTCGCCGCTGTCCGGCATGGACGCGCAGCCCGCCAGCAGGAGACCGGCACATCCCAGCAGCACTGTCGTCCGCGGCACCCGCCACCGGCCGCCGCGCCTTCGCTCAGTGCCCACGCGTGCTGTCCTTCCGCTCCGCCTGCGATGAACCGTCACTGTCGCCCGCCGAGCGCGCCACCACCCGGGCTCCGCTGCCCGGCAGCGCCGTCGGGTCCGCCGACGGCGCCGCGCGGGGCGGCACCGGCAGCGGCGACCGGTCGGCCCCGGGCTGGGCGGGCACCGTCGCGAGACGGTTCGCACCGCCGCCGGGGCCGGTCCCCATGACCCGGCTGTCGGCCTCCGCGCGCTCGCGCGCGCGCCGCGAATCCTCGGGCTCCAGCGGGATGGGCGAACCGCGGAGCGACTCGTCCGCCGTACGCGGCAGGGTCAGCCGGAATTGCGACCCGCCGCCCGGCTCCCCCCACGCCTGCAGCCAGCCACCGTGCAGACGGGCGTCCTCCACGGCGATGGACAGGCCGAGGCCCGTACCGCCGGTGGTCCGCGCGCGCGCCGGATCGGCCCGCCAGAAGCGGTTGAACACCCGGGTCGCCTCGCCCGGCTTGAGTCCCACGCCGTAGTCCCGCACCGCCACGGCGACAGCGCCGCCCGCGGCTCCCAGCCGGACCACTACGTCCCGGCCCTCACCGTGCTCCACGGCGTTGACCACGAGATTGCGCAGCACCCGCTCCACCCGCCGGGCGTCGGCCTCGGCGACCACGGGCTGCTCGTCACCGGTCACCCGTATCCGGGTGCCCTTGCGCTCGGCCAGCGGCTCGGCGCCCTCGATGACCCGGCGTACGACCTCACGCAGATCTATCGGCTCCGCTTCCAGGGCCGCCGCCCCCGCGTCGAACCTGCTGATCTCCAGCAGGTCGGCGAGCAGCGACTCGAACCGGTCCAGCTGCCCGGCGAGCAGCTCGGCGGACCGCGCCGTCACCGGGTCGAAGTCGGCACGCGCCTCATGGATGACGTCGGCGGCCATCCGTACGGTCGTCAGCGGCGTCCGCAGCTCGTGCGAGACGTCGGACACGAAGCGGCGCTGGAGCCGGGACAGCTCTTCCAGCTGCTGGATCTTGACCTGGAGGTTCTGCGCCATCTTGTTGAAGGCTTCGCCCAGACGCGCGATGTCGTCCTCGCCGGTGACCTTCATCCGCTCCTGGAGCCGGCCGGCGGACAGCCGCTCGGCGACCCCTGCGGCCATGCGCACCGGCGTGACGACCTGCCGTACGACGAGCCACGCGATGCCGCCGAACAGGACGACGACGAACACCCCCGCCGTGGCGAGCGTGGTCTTCACCAGGCTGAGCGACTCCTCCTCCTGCGTGAGCGGGAAGAGGTAGTACAGCTGGTAGGGCTGGCCGCTGTTGTCGTTCAGCTGCTTGCCGATCACCAGACCCGGCTCGGGTTCCTGATCGTCCGTGTACGTGATCCGGACGAAAGCCTTGTACGCCTTGCCCGTCCCCCGGTCGATCTCGTCCCGCAGCTCCTGCGGAACGCTCGCGCTCTGGTTCACGCCGCCCGAAGCGCGCGGCCCGCGGTTGCTCGCACTCTCGTCGTCCGAGTCGGCGCTCAGCGCCACGACGTGGAACGCCTGCCTGCCGCCACTGGCGAGCTGCTCCACGAGCTCGGTCCTCCAGTTGGTGGAGTTCCGCGTGGCGGCCCTCGCCTCCGCGCTGTCACTGGCACCCGATCCCGCGACCGTACGGGCCTTCTCCTCCGCGACGTCGAACCCGCCGGCCGCCTGGCTCTGCGCGGCCTCCTGCTTGGCGTCGAGCAGGCCGTTGCGGACCTGCCACATCACGACGAACCCGAGCAGCAGCACCACGCCGAGCGACATCAGCAGCGAACCGACGACCACCCTGAGCTGGATGTTCCGCCGCCACAGCCGCAACGACGGCAGGAGCGGCCGGCGGACCCAGCGCGAGAAGAGCCGCAGGGCGGGGCCGCCCTGCAGAAACCGTCCGGCCCGGGACATCTTTGGCCGTGGACCGACAGCCCGCCCCGTACGGACTCCCGGGCCCCCGGGCATCGGAGCAGCGCTGCTTCGGTTCATGTCAGCTCGGTCCCGCCTTGTAGCCGACACCGCGCACGGTCACGACGATCTCCGGCCGCTCGGGGTCCTTCTCGACCTTGGAGCGCAGCCGCTGGACATGGACATTGACCAGACGGGTGTCCGCGGCGTGGCGGTAGCCCCACACCTGCTCCAGCAGCACCTCGCGGGTGAACACCTGCCAGGGCTTACGGGCGAGCGCGACCAGCAGGTCGAACTCGAGCGGGGTCAGGGCGATCGACTGCCCGTCCCGCTTCACGGAATGACCGGCCACGTCGATGACCAGGTCCCCGATTGCCAGCTGTTCCGGCGCCGGCTCCTCCGACCTCCTCAGTCGCGCCCTGATACGGGCGACGAGCTCCTTGGGCTTGAACGGCTTGACGATGTAGTCGTCGGCGCCCGACTCCAGCCCCACCACCACATCTACGGTGTCGCTCTTGGCGGTGAGCATGACGATCGGCACTCCGGACTCGGCCCGGATCAGCCGGCAGACTTCGATGCCGTCCCGTCCGGGCAGCATGAGATCCAGCAGCACCAGGTCAGGCTTGGCCTCCCTGAATGCGGCCAGTGCCTTGTCGCCATCCGCTACAAAAGACGGCTCAAAACCTTCACCACGCAGCACAATGCCGAGCATCTCGGCCAGTGCGGTGTCGTCGTCGACGACAAGGACGCGTCCCTTCATAAACGACATCATCCCATTAGCTAATCGTTACCTGGCGTGACCTGGCACACAGGTCCGCCAGCGCGGCCCCCGTGACCGGGGAAATTGCACCCTGCTCCGTGACGATCGCGGTCACCAGTTCTGGCGGCGTCACGTCGAAGGCCGGGTTGTACGCCTGTGTCCCCAGCGGAGCCACAGGCAGCCCGGCCCCCATCCCGGCATCAGATCCAGCCACCGGGATCAACGGCACCGTGAACTCTGTCACCTCCTGCCCGGACCGCTGCTCCACCTCGATGGAAGCGCCGTCCGGGGTACCGAGATCGATCGTGGTCACCGGCGCGACCACGATGAACGGCACGTGGTGATACCTGGCCAGCACCGCGAGCGGATAGCTCCCCACCTTGTTCGCCACCGAACCGTCGGCCGCGATCCGGTCCGCCCCGATGAGCACGGCGTCCACCTCACCGGCCGCGAAGAGCGAACCCGCGGCATTGTCCGTGAGCAAGGTGTACGCCATGCCGTGCCGCGCCGCCTCGTAGGTCGTCAGCCTGGCCCCCTGCAACAGCGGGCGCGTCTCGTCGACCCACAGCCGCCGCAGCCCGCCCTTGCGGTGCGCGGCCAGCGCCACGGCGAACGCCGTGCCCTCGCCGCCCGAGACCAGGGCCCCGGTGTTGCAATGCGTGAGGATGCGGTGCCCGCCTCCCGGCACGAGCTCCTCCAGGAGGGCGAGCCCGTGCTGCGCCATCCGCGCGCTCGCAGCGGCGTCGGCCCGGTGCAGCTCCCGAGCCGCGGCCAGCGCCGACTTCGCCGCCCCCTCGGCCCCGGCGCCCTTCTCCACCGCCGCCCGGTACGCCGCTGCCGCGTGCCGCACCCCGTGCCCGAGGTTCACAGCGGTGGGCCTCGCCCGCTCCAGCAGCCCCACGGCCTCGTCCACGTCGTACCCGCGCGCGGCGGCCAGCGCCACGCCGTAGGCCCCGGCCAGCCCGAGCACCGGAGCACCGCGGACCGCCAGCGTCTGGATCGCCCCCACCAGGGCAGGCACGTCCGTACAGACCAGCTCGACCTCCTCGGCGGGGAGCCGCGTCTGGTCGAGCAGCACCAGCACGGGACCCTCGGGCGGCTCCTCCCAGCGCAGCGTAGGGAGCGCGGGCGGCTCGGCGCCCGCGGGGAATTGCGCGTCCTGATCAGCCATCCGCCCAGTCTGCCCGCTGAGGCACCGACAATTGAAGGTGCCAAGGACATACGGGGCCCGGTCCATCGACGGGCACCCCATGACACGATGGCTGCCAACCTGCCGCCGCGCCCGCGGACGGGCACCGTGAAGGAGCGACAATGAACGAGTCTCCGGGCTGGGCCTCGCCCGGATCCGCCCCCTCCGACGGCGACAAGCCGGGCGTGCCCCGGCCGGCCGAGCCCACCGACCAGAGCGATGCCGCGTCGAAGTGGTCCAAGGAGCAGCCGCCGGCCGCCCAGTGGTCCGCCCCCAGCGGCCAGGGCGCCCCGTCGGGCCCCCCGCAGCAGCCTTCCCCGAACTGGGGCGGCAAGCCCCAGGGCGGCGGCTGGGGCGGCCCTCCGCCGGCCGCCAAGCCCGGCGTGATCCCGCTGCGCCCGCTCGGCGTCGGCGAGATCCTCGACGGAGCCGTGTCGACCCTGCGTGCCCACTGGCGCACCGTCCTCGGCATCACGGTCACCGTCGCGGTGATCACCCAGATCTGCGACATCCTGATCCAGCGCTACCTGATGCCCGCACCGCCCGAGCTCGACCCGAACGCCACGCCGTCCGAGGCCCTCAGCCAATCCGTCGACGCCATGCAGAACAGCCTGCTCAACCTGGCGCCCACGTTCGCGATCACGCTCATCGCCACGCTCTTCACCACGGCGCTCCTGACCATGGTGATCAGCCGCTCCGTACTCGGCCGCCAGGTCACGCTCGCCGACGCCTGGCGCGAGGCGAAGCCGCAGCTGCCGCGCCTCCTCGGCCTGACCCTGCTGCTCCCCCTCGTGGCCGCCGCCATCATGACGGTCGGCATCCTGCCCGGCCTTCTGCTGGGCGGCCCGGCGGGCGTCGCTCTCTCCCTGGCCGTCGGTCTCCCGGCCACCGTCGTCGTCGTGTGGCTCATGGTCCGGTTCAGCCTCGCCTCCCCTGCGCTGATGCTGGAGCGGCAGAGCGTCATGAAGTCCCTGAGCCGCTCGGCCAAGCTGGTCAGCGGCGCCTGGTGGCGAATCTTCGGCATCCTGCTGCTCACCATCGTGCTGACGTTCATCGTGTCGATGATCATCGCCGTGCCGTTCGGACTCATGGCCTATGCCGCCGACGACGGCCTCGGCAGCCTGCTCTCCGGCGAGACGCCCGAGTTCGGCTGGCCCTTCCTGATCATCACCGGCATCGGCGCGGTGATCGCCGCCTCGATCACCTATCCGATCTCCGCGGGCGTGAACGTGCTGCTCTACATCGACCAGCGCATCCGCCGTGAGGCGCTCGACCTCGAACTGGCCCGCGCCGCGGGCATCCCGGGCTACGGCCCCGAGCAGTCCACCGACACCGCCTCCGGGAGCTGATGCGGTGTCCACAGCGGGGGGCAGGACAGCAGCGGGCCTGCGGGCGCGCACCAGCGACGACGTACCGGTGGACATCCCGCGCACCCCGGCCCGCGAGGCCGCGGAGCGCGAACTGTCCAAACCGATGTACCACGAGAACGACCCGAGCTTCCTCGAACGCGCCATGGACCGCTTCTGGGAGTGGGTCGACGACCTGTTCAGCGCGGCTTCCGCGGCCACGCCCGGCGGTGCGGTCGGCCTGGTGGTCGTCGTCGCGCTCGTCCTGCTCCTCGCCGTCGCCCTGTGGCTGCGGCTCGGCACCCCACAGCGCGCCCCGGCATCAGCGGGCACGCTGTTCGACGAGGGCCCGCGCAGCGCGGCCGACCACCGCACCGCCGCCGAAGCACACGCCGCCGCGCACCGCTGGAACGAAGCCGTCCAGGAACGGATGCGAGCCGTCGTCCGCTCCCTGGAGGAACGCGCCCTCCTTGACCCGCGCCCCGGCCGCACCGCGGACGAGGCCGCCGCGGAGGCCGGGCAGTCCCTTCCCTCCCACGCCGGCCGACTGCGTGCCGCCGCTCGCGAGTTCGACGACGTCACATACGGCGGCCGCACCGCCGACGACCAGGCGTACCGGCGCCTGAGCGCTCTCGACTCCGACGTGGAACGTACGAAGCCACTGCTCAGCGGCGCGTCCCGGGGAGCCGCCGAATGACCGGAGCTCCGACCCGCTCCACCTCGGCCTCCCCCACCGCCCGTCAGGTCTGGACGCGCGCCCGCGGCCTCCTGCTGGGCCTGGTCGCCGTACTGGCCGCAGGTATCGCCATCGCCGCCGTACGCTCCGGCGACCAGCACGGCCGGCTCGACCCCCGCTCCGCGGACCCCTCGGGCAGCCGCGCCGTGGCCGAACTGCTCAAGGACAGGGGCGTCAGCACACGCGTGGTCACGACCCTCGCCGAGGCGACGGACGCCACCACTGACGACAGCACCCTGCTGGTGACCAACCCCGACCTCCTGACGGGCCGGCAGCAGGACCAACTGCGCACAGCCATGCGGATATCCGGGTCCCGCACGGTACTCGTCGCTCCCGGCACCCCGTCCACCCCGAGCCTCGTCCCCGGGGTACGCACCGGGAAGCGCACCCCCGTGTCGCCCCGCTCCCCGCAGTGCTCGCTGCCCGCCGCAGTCCGCGCCGGCGACGCCGACACCGGCGGCATCCGCTACAGCACCGAAGCCACCGACGCGGACACCTGCTACCTCAGCGAAGGCCTCGCCACCGTCCTGCGCGTACCGCATCCAGGCGGCGACACCGTCCTCCTGGGAGCGCCGGACATCCTCTACAACGACCGTCTCGACGACCAGGGCAACGCCTCGCTCGCCCTGCAACTCCTCGGTTCCCGGCCTCATCTCGTCTGGTACCTCCCCTCGCTGGATGACGCCTCCGCCGCCGACGGCGGCAAAAGCAGCTTCTACGACCTGGTCCCTCCCGGCTGGCTCTGGGCCACACTCCAACTCGCCCTGGCCGCCGTACTCGCCGCCGTCTGGCGCGCCCGCAGGCTCGGCCCCCTGGTCACCGAACGCCTGCCCGTAGTCGTCCGCGCCTCCGAGACCACTGAGGGCCGGGCCCGCCTCTACCGCAGAGCCAACGCCCGCGACCGCGCGGCCGAGGCCCTGCGCTCGGCGACCCGCACCCGTCTCGCCCTCCTCCTCGGCGTGCCCGCCTCTTTGGCCCACGCCCCCGATGCGCTCATCCCGGCCGCCTCGTCCCACCTGCCGACGACCGGCCGGGACCTCCCGGCCCTCCTCTTCGGCCCCGCACCCTCCAGCGACGCCGGCCTCATTCGCCTGGCAGACGAACTCGACGCCCTCGAAAGAGAGGTACGCGCTTCATGAGCGCCCAGCCCGCAGAGACCCCTGACAGCGCCCGAGCCTCCCTCGAAGCCCTGCGCACCGAGATCGCCAAGGCAGTGGTCGGCCAGGACCCCGCCGTCACCGGACTCGTCGTAGCCCTGCTCTGCCGAGGCCACGTCCTGCTCGAAGGAGTCCCGGGAGTGGCCAAGACGCTTCTGGTCCGCGCGCTCGCGGCCTCTCTCGAACTGGACACCAAGCGCGTCCAGTTCACCCCTGACCTGATGCCCAGCGACGTCACCGGCTCGTTGGTCTACGACGCCCGTACTGCGGAGTTCTCCTTCCAGCCCGGCCCGGTCTTCACCAACCTGCTGCTCGCGGACGAGATCAACCGCACTCCCCCCAAGACCCAGGCCTCCCTCCTGGAAGCGATGGAGGAGCGTCAGGTCACCGTCGACGGCACGCCCCGCCCTCTGCCCGACCCCTTCCTGGTCGCAGCCACCCAGAACCCCGTGGAGTACGAGGGGACTTACCCCCTCCCCGAAGCCCAGCTGGACCGCTTCCTGCTCAAGCTCACGGTCCCGCTCCCGTCCCGCGAGGACGAGATCGGCGTTCTGACCCGCCACGCGGAAGGCTTCGACCCCCGCGACCTGCACGCGGCCGGCCTACGCCCGGCCGCCGGTCCCGCCGACCTGGAAGCAGCCCGCGCCGCGGTGGCCAAGACCGCGGTCTCCACCGAGATCACCGGTTACGTCGTCGATATCTGCCGTGCCACTCGAGAATCCCCCTCGCTCACTCTCGGCGTCTCACCGCGAGGCGCCACCGCCCTGCTCTCCACCGCCCGCGCCTGGGCCTGGCTCACCGGCAGGGACTACGTCATCCCCGACGATGTGAAAGCCCTGGCCCTTCCCACCCTGCGCCATCGGATCCAGCTCCGGCCCGAGGCAGAGATGGAAGGAGTCACCGCGGACTCCGTCATCACCGCGATCCTCGCCCACGTCCCCGTGCCTCGCTGAGGCGCCGACGATGGCTCTTACCGGACGCACCGCACTCCTCGCCGCCCTCGGCGCGATCCCCATCGGCGTCCTCGCGCCGAACTGGTCCGGGGTCCTCGCCGTGAACGCCCCCCTCACACTCGCAATTGTGTGCGACTACGCACTGGCCGCACCAGTGCGAAAGCTCCGTTTCACCCGAAGTGGTGACACGTCAGTTCGACTGGCTGACGATGCCAGAATCGAGCTGACCGTCACCAATCCCTCGGGCCGCCCCCTCCGCGGCCGGCTCCGCGACGCCTGGCCGCCCAGCAGCTGGGAGCCCCGCACCGAGCAGGCAGCCTCCCGCCACGAGGTACGCGTCCCGCCGGGAGAACGCCGTCGACTGACCACAGCCCTGCGCCCCACTCGCCGCGGCGACCACCAGCCGGACCGCATCACCGTCCGCTCGTACGGCCCGCTCGGTCTGGCAGCCCGCCAGGGCAGCCACCAGGTCCCCTGGACGGTCCGTGTCCTCCCGCCTTTCAACAGCAGGAAGCACCTCCCGTCGAAACTGGCTCGCCTACGCGAACTCGACGGCCGCACCAGCGTCCTGACCCGGGGCGAAGGCACGGAGTTCGACAGCCTCCGCGACTACGTTCCCGGCGACGACACCCGCTCCATCGACTGGCGCGCGACAGCACGCCAGAACTCAGTCGCCGTACGTACCTGGCGCCCCGAACGGGACCGCCGCATCCTGATCGTCCTCGACACCGGCCGCACCTCGGCCGGCCGTGTCGGCGACGTACCGCGCCTGGACGCCTCCATGGACGCGGCCCTGCTCCTGGCCGCTCTGGCCTCCCGTGCCGGCGACCGCGTGGACCTCCTGGCGTACGACCGACGCACCCGCGCCCAGGTACAGGGCCGCACCGGAGCGGACGTCCTGGCGGCTCTGGTCAACGCCATGGCACCTCTCGAACCCACACTGGTGGAAACCGACGCCCGAGGCCTGAGCGCAACGGCCCTGGCCAACGCACCCCGCGGTTCCTTGATCGTGCTGCTCACCGGCCTGGACGTCGCCCCCGTCGAAGAGGGCATGCTCCCCGTACTCCCCCAGCTCACTCGGCGCCATACCGTCGTGGTGGCCTCGGTGTCCGACCCTCGTGTCGAGCACATGGCGACGGGTCGCGGCACAGTGGACGCGGTGTACGAAGCCGCCGCCGGCACCCAGGCCAAGGAACAGCGCCGCCGCACAGCGGAGAAACTCACCCGCCACAGCGTCACAGTCGTAGACGCCACCCCTGAGGACCTGGCCCCCGCACTGGCTGACGCATACCTCTCGCTGAAAGCGGCAGGCCGCCTGTAGCAAGGAGAAGGGAAGAGGGCTCGCCTGCCGCAGCAGGCCCATAGGCGGGCTGCATGGCTCCTCCGGCCCTGGAACGCAGAAAAGCCCCGCACCATGAATGGTGCGGGGCTTTCCCACAATGATTGTTCGGCGGCGTCCTACTCTCCCACAGGGTCCCCCC
>NZ_JBSGYQ010000093.1:0-19133 GCF_053610585.1 Streptomyces sp. NPDC054887
GGGCTACGTACGCCGACTACGGGTTCAGCGGCTTCGGCAGGGGCTCGCCGTACCAGAGCTCCACCAGGCGGGCGGCGATCGAGATGCCCGACGGGGGCAGGATCTCGCCGCTCTCGATGGCGCGGCGCAGGTCGTCCCTGGAGAACCAGCGCGCCTCCTCGATCTCCTCGCCGTCCACGTTGATCTCGGACGACGTGGCGCGCGCCATGAAGCCCAGCATCAGGCTGGAGGGAAAGGGCCACGGCTGGCTCGCGACGTACTCGACCCGGCCGACGGTGACGCCCGCCTCCTCGAAGACCTCGCGCGCGACCGACTCCTCGATCGTCTCGCCCGGCTCCACGAAGCCCGCGAGGGTCGAGAAGCGGCCTTCCGGCCAGTGCACCTGACGGCCGAGGAGTGCCCGGTCCTCCTCGTCGGTGACCAGCATGATCACGGCGGGGTCGGTGCGCGGGTAGTGCTCGGCGCCGCACGCCTGGCAGCGGCGGATGTGCCCGGCCGCCGCGATGACGGTGCGCTCGCCGCAGCGTGAGCAGAAACGGTGCAGCCGCTGCCAGTTCTCCAGGGCGACGGCGTGGACCATCAGGCCGGCGTCGCGCGGGTCGAGCAGCAGCCCGGCCTCGCGCAGGCCGGCGGGGCGCGCCGACTGGTCCATGCGGCCCGGCAGGGAGTCCTTCTGGAGCGCGAAGTAGCTGACGCCTTCCTCGTCCGTGCCGAGGAAGTAGCGGTGCGTCTCGGTGACCGGGGCCTCGAACGCCGGGGTCATCACGAGCTCGGTGCGCCCGTCCGGGGTGTCGTCGATCAGCGCCTGCCCGCCGGAGACCACGAAGACGCGGGTCGTGGGGTGGCTCCAGGCGGCGGCCAGCCATGCCTCGTCGAGGCGGTGGTGCGCTGCGCGGTCGATGCCGCTCGGGGCGGTGAGCCCGATGGGCCGGTCCGGGACGCCGGGCGCGCTGTCCGAGCCGTTGCGACCATCCGAGATGTCGCTGTTGCCCGAGTTGAGCACGTTCGTCGTGGTGCCAGTGGTCGCCGAGGTGTCAGTGGTGTCCGTGGCCGCCGTGGTCGCCGTGCTGTCCGCGGTCGGTGCCGTGTGGTCGGTCGAGGTGCTCACAGGTACTTCCAACTCCCCCTGGTGGATTCGGACGGTCTTGAGGTTCAGGAGGCGCGCCAGTGCGCCGCGAGGTCGCCCCACAGGTAGGCGGTGGTTTCGACGCCCTTGAGCAGCAGGTCGAGCTCGACCTTCTCGTTGGGCGAGTGCCAGCCGTCGGACGGTACGGAGACGCCCAGGAAGAGCACCGGCGCACCGAGCAGGTCCTGGAGGTCGGCGGCGGGTCCTGAGCCCCCCTCGCGCGTGAAGAGGATCTTCTGGCCGAAAGCCCGGCCCATGGCCCGTACGACGGACTGGAGGGCGGGGTGGTCGAGCGGCGTGAGGCACGGGCGGGTGGCGGCGCCGAACGTGATCTCGTGGCGGATGCCGGCCGGGACGCGCGACGCGGCCCAGTCGGCGACGGCGCGCTCGATCTTCTCCGGCTCCTGCCCCGCGACCAGGCGGAACGACAGTTTCAGGTGCGCGGAGGACGGCACGACGGTCTTCCCGCCGGGGCCCTGATAACCGCCGCCGATGCCGTTGACCTCGGCGGTCGGGCGGGCCCAGACGCGCTCCAGGGTCGTGTGGCCCGCCTCGCCGAGCGTGGCCCGCGACTTGGCCGTACGCAGCCATGCGGCCTCGTCGAAGGGAAGCTCGGCGAAGAGTGCCCGCTCGCGGTCCGTGAGTTCGACGATGCCGTCGTAGAAGCCGGGGACGGTGACGCGCTCGTTCTCGTCGTGGAGTGCGGCGACCAGGCGGGCGGCGACGGTGGCCGGGTTGGGGACGGCCCCGCCGAAGGACCCGGAGTGGATGTCCTGGTCGGGCCCGTACAGGTCGATCTCGCAGTCGGCGACCCCGCGCATGCCGGTGCAGACGGTCGGGGTGTCCTCGGACCACATGCCGGTGTCGGAGACGATCACCGCGTCGGCGGCGAGGCGCTCCGCGCGCTCCTCGACGAGGGCGCGGAAGTGCGGCGATCCGGACTCCTCCTCACCCTCGACGAGCAGCTTCAGGTTGACGGCGGGCGCGCTGCGGCCGGTGGCGGCGAGGTGGGCGCGTACGCCGAGGGTGTGGAAGAACACCTGGCCCTTGTCGTCGGCCGCGCCTCGGGCGTAGAGCCGGCCGTCGACGATCTCCGGTTCGAAGGGGTCGGTGTGCCAGCCGTCCTCGCGGGCGGCGGGCTGCACGTCGTGGTGCCCGTAGACGAGCACGGTGGGGGCGTCGGGGTCGCCGCTGGGCCACTCGGCGAAGACCGCCGGGGCGCCCGCGGTCGGCCAGATCTCGGCGACCGGGAACCCGGTCTCCCTGAGCTTCCCGGTGAGCCATTCGGCGCTGCGGCGCACGTCGGCGGCGTGGTCCGGCTGCGCCGACACGGACGGGATGCGCAGCCACTCGGCGAGGTCGCCGAGGAAGGCATCGCGGTGCGTGTCTATGTACGTGCGGACGACGCTGTCCGGGGTGTCGCTCATGGCCCCGAGCCTATCCGGCCCTCGGACCGGGCTCGTCCAGGAGGATCCGTTCCAGCTCGGCACGGCCCGGGAGACGGGCCGGACGTGCGACTTCTCCGGTGCGTACGTAGAGGAACGCGGCGCCGACGGATTCGAGGGGCAGGTCGTACTGCTCCGCCCAGGCGAGGCGGTAGACGGCCAGCTGGAGGGGGTCGGCGGCACGGGTGCGGCTGGTCTTCCAGTCGACGATCTCGAACGCGCCGGTCTCCTCGTCGCGGTACACGGCGTCTATGCGGCCCCGGACGACGCGGCCCGCGAGGGTGAGGTGGAAGGGGGCCTCGACGCGGTACGGGGTGCGGCGGGCGTACGGGGTGCGGTCGAACGCCTCCTTGAGCGCGGCCAGGTCGCGCTCGTCCGCGATCTCGGCCTCCGTCTCGTCGCCGCCGGGCAGCTCGTCCGGGCCGAGCATGGGCAGCGGCAGTTCCTCGAAACGCGACTCCACCCACGCGTGGAACCGGGTTCCGCGCCGGGCCGCGGGCTGGGGCGGGCGCGGCATGGGGCGGGCGAGCTCCTGGGCGAAGCCGTCGGGGTCGGCGGCGAGGCGCAGGAGCTGCGACGCGGTGAGAGACGGCGGCACGGCGACGTCCCGCGTGGTGGCCCGCGCCCGGCGCAGCTCGCCGGCGAGCGCGTCGAGGTCCCGGTCCCACGAGGCGACGGCACGCGCCTCCTCCGGGGTGAGGGGCCCTACCGGCGACTCCGTACGGGGGCGGGGGGCACGATGCTGGGCGTCCGCGGCCCCGGACGACGGGGGCCTGCCTGGGCTGTGCTGAGGCGCGGGGGCGGCTTCCGGCGACTCCGACGGTGACCTGCCCGGGGGCCGGGCGCCGGGCTGCGGCGCATCCGACGGCGACGCGCCGGGGGGTGTGTCCGTGGGGTGCGGGCGGGCGTGTACGGCGTCGTGGTGCGGGGCAGAGGGGGCGGCGTCGTGAAGCGGCGCCGCGTGCGCGTGGGCGCCGTCACCGCCGGCCGTCTCCGCCCGGGCGTGCGACCGGGCGCTGGGCACGGCACCCGGCGGCAGGGAGGTCGGGCGGTGAGTGTCCTCGTCCGCCGGGTTGGTGTCGTCTTCTCCCGTGCCGAGCGGAGGCTCGGCACGGTCGTGTGACGGGGTGCCGGTCTCGACGTAGGCCCTGACCTCGTCCCGCCGGCCCGTCTCGGAGGCCGCGCTCCGAGCGGCACGGGTCCCTGCCCCGGCCCCGGTCGGGCGTTCCGTGAGCAAGGTGTCCCAGTCGGCCGGGGGTGCGTCGTGCTCCGGTTCGAGGTCGGCCTCGAAGTCCGGTTCGAAGTCTGCCGCGAAGTCCGGTTCGAAGTCGGCGTCGAAGTCCGGCTCGTAGGCCGGTTCGACATGCGGATCCACAGGCTGGTCGGAGCCGGTGGGCGGCTCCGCCGCCTCCGGCTCGTCGGTCCCCGCCGTTGCCAGGGCCCTTAGGTGAGCCATGACCGTCTCCGCCGCCCGGCGGCGGCGGGCCAGCGAATCCGGGTCCAGCGGCAGCGGCCAGGCGCGGTCCGTCGCCGCCTCGCGCAGGGAGGGGTTCTCCTCGTCCGGCGCCGGTTCGTCCGCCCACGCCTCGATCTCGCCGTAGCCGGCCGCACAGTGGTCGTACAGCGCCCGCAGGAAGCCGGAGGGCCCGCGCGGCTTCTTCTGGGTGGGGCCCCACCAGTGGCCCGAGCCGAGCAGTAGCGAGCGGGGCCGCGTGAACGTGACGTACCCGAGGCGCAGCTCCTCGGTGTGCTGGTGCGCCTTCATCGCGTCCTTGAACGCCTTGACGCCCTTCGCGTCCCAGTCCTCGACGTCAGGCAGCGTCTTCGCGTCGCCGCGCAGCGCGTGCGGCAGGACTTTCGCCTGGGAGGTCCAGGCGTCGCGCGACTGCTCGCTGGGGAAGTGGCCGGTGACCAGGCCCGGCACCGCCACGACGTCCC
The DNA here is from genome assembly GCF_053610585.1 of Streptomyces sp. NPDC054887. Taxonomy (NCBI): domain Bacteria; kingdom Bacillati; phylum Actinomycetota; class Actinomycetes; order Kitasatosporales; family Streptomycetaceae; genus Streptomyces; species Streptomyces sp. NPDC054887. The sequence continues at coordinate 4,510 of NZ_JBSGYQ010000093.1, forward strand.
ACTCCAGGCCCTTGGACTTGTGGGCGGTGAGGACCTTGACGGTGTTCTCGCCGCCGGGCAGTGCGTTGTCCAGGCCCTTCTCGTACTGGGCGGCGGTCCGCAGGAAGGCGAGGAAGGCCAGCAGGCTCGCCTCGCCGTCGAGTGCGGCGAAGCCCGCGGCGACGTCCAGGAAGTTGCTGAGCGTCTCGCGCCGGCGGGCGGCCAGGGCGTGCGGGGACGCGGACAGTTCCACTTCGAGACCCGTCGTGGCGAGCACCCGGTGCAGCACGTCCATCAGCGGGTCCGCGAGCGAGCGCCGCAGATCGCGGAGCTCGGCCGCGAGGCGGGCGAAACGGACCCGGGCGTCCGCCGAGAAGGGCAGGCCGTCGTCCGGACCGCCGCCGGACTCCAGGAAGGTGTCGAGCGCGTCCGCCAGGGACACGACCTCCGCCGGGTCCACTCCCTCGACCGCCTCGGCCAGCCTGCCGTCGGGGTCGGCGTCGGGGTCGGCGCCCGGCGCGCGGTGGACGAGCAGGCGGGCGCGGCGTCCGAGCAGCGCCAGGTCGCGGGGCCCGATGCGCCAGCGCGGTCCGGTGAGGATCCGTACGAGCGAGGCGTTGGCGCCGGGGTCCTGGAGGACTTCGCAGACGGCGACCAGGTCCGCGACCTCCGGGAGGTGGAGCAGGCCGGAGAGACCGACCACCTCGACCGGTACGTCGCGGTCCACGAGCGCGCCCTGGATCTCGGCGAAGTCGCCCGCCGTACGGCACAGGACGGCGATCTCGCCCGGCTCCTTGCCCGTACGGACGAGGTGGGCTATCGAGTCGGCCAGCCACGCGATCTCCTGCGCGTGGGTGGGCAGCAGGGCGCAGCGGACGATGCCGTCGCGTTCGGCGCCCGGGGCCGGGCGCAGGGCCTCCACGCCCTCGTGCATGGCGCGCAGGGGCACGGCGAGGCCGTTGGCGAGGTCGAGGAGGCGGCCACCGCTGCGGCGGTTCTCGCTGAGCGAGTAGCGGGCGGCGGGGCTTCCGTCGGCGTACGGGAAGTGGGCGGGGAAGTCGTCGAGGTTGGCGACGGACGCGCCGCGCCAGCCGTAGATCGCCTGGCAGGGGTCGCCGACGGCCGTCACCGCGTGCCCGGTGCCGCCGCCGAACAGCCCGGACAGGAGCAGGCGCTGGGCGACGGACGTGTCCTGGTACTCGTCGAGCAGGACGACCCGGAACTCGTCGCGCAGGATCCGGCCGGCCTCCTCGCTGGTGAGCGCGAGTTCGGCGGAGAGCGCGATCTGGTCGCCGAAGTCGAGGAGGTCGCGGCTGCGCTTGGCCTCGCGGTAGCGGGCGGTGAGGTCGAGGAGTTCGAGGCGGGCGGCGGCCGCCTCGGGGATCTTGCGCAGGTCGGCGTTGGAGAGCCTGACGGACGCGAGGGTGTGCAGCAGCTCGCTGTCGTACGTCGCGAGGCGGGCCGGCTTCACCAGGTGCTCGGCCAGCTCCGCGTCCAGCGCGAGCAGGTCGCTGACCAGGGACGGGAACGACTTGGTGAGCGCCGGGTACGGTCCGGGCGCCTCCCGCAGCACCCGTGCGGCGAGCTGGTAGCGGGTGGCGTCGGCGAGCAGGCGGGCGGTCGGTTCGACACCGATGCGCAGACCGTGTTCGGCGAGGAGCTGCCCGGCGAAGGCGTGGTACGTCGAGATCCTGGGCTCGCCGGGAGGGTTGTCGGGGTCGATGACGTCGGGGTCGGTCACCCCGGCGCGCACCAGCGCCTTGCGGACGCGCTCGGCCAGCTCACCGGCCGCCTTGTTGGTGAAGGTGAGCCCCAGCACCTGCTCGGGCGCGACCTGCCCCGTGCCGACCAGCCACACGACGCGCGCGGCCATGACCGTCGTCTTGCCCGAACCGGCTCCGGCCACGATGACCTGCGGGGCGGGGGGTGCGGTGATGCACGCCATCTGCTCCGGGGTGAACGGGATGCCGAGGAGCTCTTTGAGCTCCTCGGGGTCGGTGATTCGGGCTGACACTCCAGAGAGGCTAGCCGCCCCCACCGACAACCACGTCCCGTGAGGCGGCGGCCACCCGCCGCCATGGGTCCCGGCGTGCGGCCCCGGGCTACTCGACGACGTGGCGTCCCTCCGGCTGAGCGCTGCACGAGGCGCGGAACGCGCAGTGGGTGCAGTGCTGGCCGGTCGCCGGGCTGAAGCGTTCGTCGAGTACGCGCCCGGCGGCGGTGGCGAGGAGATCGCCGACCCACTCCCCCGCCAGGGGCTCCTGCGCCTGGATCTTGGGCAGCGCGTCGCCGCCGTCCTTCTTGGCGGCCGCCTGGCGCAGCTGTACGAGTTCGGCGCCGCCGGGCTCGGGGCGCGTTCCCCCGAACGCCTCGTCCACGGCTCCTTCCCGTACGGCGAGCTGGTAGACGGCGAGCTGCGGGTGGCGGGCCACCTCCTCGCGCGTGGGGGCCGCCTTGCCGGTCTTGAAGTCGACGACGTAGGCGCGTCCCTCGGCGTCCGTCTCGACGCGGTCCATGGAGCCCCGGATGCGGACCTCGTACGCGCCGCCCGCCTCCAGCGTCACGTCGAAGTCGTGCTCGGTGGCCACCGGGGTGCGGCCGCCGCGGTCCATGACGTGCCATTGGAGGAAGCGTTCGAGCGCCACGCGCGCGTGGTCCTTCTCCTGCCGCGATTTCCAGGGGGCGTCGAAGGCCAGCGCGTCCCACACGGAGTCGAGGCGTTCCATGAGCACCGCGAGGTCGGCGGGCGTACGGCCCGACGCGACCTCGTCGGCGAGGACGTGCACGACGTTGCCGAAGCCCTGGGCGGCGGTCGCGGGTGCGTCCGCCTTGACCTCGCGTCCCAGGAACCACTGGAGGGAGCACGTGTTCGCGAGCTGGTCCAGTGCGCTTCCCGAGAGCGCCACGGGCTGTTCGCGGTCGCGCAGGGGAACGGCGCTGTGCGTCGGGTCGTACAGGCCCCACCAGCGGTACGGGTGCGCCGAGGGGACCAGCGGCTGGCCGTCCTCGTCCGCGAGCGCGGCCAGTCGTGCCAGGCGGCGGGCGGCGGCGTCGCGCAGGGCCGGGGTCGCCGCCGGGTCGACGGTGGTGGCGCGCAGCTCCGCGACGAGCGCTGCCACGGCGAGGGGGCGGCGGGGGCGTCCTGTGACGTCCTTGGGTTCGACGCCGAGTTCGGTGAGGAAGCGGGAGGGCTGGTCGCCGTCGTCGGCGGGCGCCTTCACCGCGGTGACGACCAGGCGGTCGCGGGCGCGGGTGGCGGCGACGTAGAAGAGGCGGCGTTCCTCGGCGAGGAGGGCGCCGGGGGTGAGGGGCTCGGCGAGCCCGTCGCGGCCGATCCGGTCCGCTTCGAGGAGGGAACCCCGGCGGCGCAGGTCCGGCCACAGCCCCTCCTGCACACCGGCCACGACGACGAGCCGCCACTCCAGCCCCTTCGAGCGGTGCGCGGTCATCAGGCGTACGGCGTCGGGGCGTACGGCCCGCTTGCCGAGGGTGTCGGCGGCGATGTCCTGGGCGTCGAGCTCCGCCAGGAAGTTGAGCGCGCCCCGGCCTCCGGAGCGCTCCTCGGCGCGGGCCGCGGTGTCGAACAGCGCGCACACCGCGTCGAGGTCGCGGTCGGCGTTGCGGCCGGCCGCGCCGCCGCGCAGGGCCGCGCGTTCGAGGCGGCCGGGCCAGGGGGTGCCGTCCCACAGCTCCCACAGCGCCTCTTCGGCGGTGCCGCCCGCTTCCAGGAGGGTGCGGGCCCTGCGCAGGAGCGCGCCGAGACGCTGGGCGCCGCGGGCGTACGCCGGGTCGTGCGCGGCCAGGCGCTCCGGTTCGGCCAGGGCGCGGGCGAGCAGCTCGTCGGAGGGCGGGGGCAGACGGTTCCCGGCGGCGCGCTCCTCGTCGCGCAGGGCGCGGCCGAGACGGCGCAGGTCGGCGGTGTCCATGCCGGCGAGCGGCGAGGCGAGCAGCTCCGCGGCCACCTCGGTACTGATCCAGGTGGTGACGGACGGCGGCGTGCGGCTCCCGTCGGCCGCGGCGCCCTGCCCTTCGTCGGCGGGTACGGAACCGGGCGCGGGCTCGGGGTCCGCGCCACTCTGCGGCCCGGCGTCGGCGTTCCCGCCGGTCCCGGCTCGGGTCTCCTGCGGAGCACCGGCGCGTACGGGGCCCTCGGCGGGCTCCGGGTCTGCGCCGCCCTGCGGCCCGGCGTCGGCGTTGCCGTCCGCCCCGGCGTCACCGTCCCGGCGCCCCTCGACGGAAGCGGCGTACTCGTCACCGCCCGAACCGGCGGCCGACCCGGCGCCGGGCGCCCCCTCACCGGCGGCTCCCCCGTCGCCGGCCGCCCCCGCCACCGCCGCCTCGGCCACTGCCCGCAGAGCTGTCAGGAGGGGGGTCACGGCGGGCTCGTGGCGCAGGGCCAGGTCGTCGCCGTCGATCTCCAGGGGGACGCCCGCGGAGGTGAGGGCCCGTCGTACGGCGGGGATCGTACGACCGCCCGCGCGGACCAGTACCGCCATGTCGTTCCACGGCACGCCCTCCTCCAGGTGGGCGCGGCGCAGGATGTCCGCGATGTTGTCGAGCTCGGTGCCCGCCGTCGGGTACGTGTAGACCTCGGTGCGGCCCCCTTCGCGTACCGGGACCAGCTCCCTGTGCGCCCGTACCTTCTCCGCCGGGAGACGCGTCAGGGGCATCCGGCGGGTGAGCAGGCGGGTGGCCGCCAGGAGGCCCGCTCCCGAGCGGCGGGAGGTGGTCAGCACCTCCACCGGGGAAGGGCTTCCGTCCGTTCCCCGGAACGTGTCCGGGAAGTCGAGGATGCCGCCGACGTCCGCTCCCCGGAACGCGTAGATCGACTGGTCGGGGTCGCCGAACGCCACCAGGGTGCGGCCCGAGCCTGCCAGCGCACGCAGGAGGCGGACCTGTGCGGGATCGGTGTCCTGGTACTCGTCCACGAAGACCGCGTCGTACCGCGCGCTGAGCCGCCCGGTCAGCTCCGCCTGCTCGGCGAGCAGCACCGCGCGGTGGACCAGTTCGGCGTAGTCGAGGACGCCCTGCATGTCGAGTACGTCGAGGTACTCGGCCAGGAAGGCCGCCGCGGCCTTCCAGTCGGGCCGCCCCGTACGCGCCGCGAACGCTCCCAGGGAGTCGGGCCCGAGTCCCAGCTCGCGGCTGCGCGCCAGTACCGCGCGCACCTCGTCGGCGAAGCCGCGCGTCGTGAGGCAGGCCCGCAGTTCGTCCGGCCAGTGGACGGGCGCGGTCCGGCCGTCGCGCTCCAGGTCGACGTGGCCCGCGAGCAGCTCGCGCACGGCGACGTCCTGCTCGGGGCCGGACAGCAGACGCAGGGGTTCGCTGAAGAGGTCGCTGTCCTGGTGCGCGCGGACCAGGGCGTAGCAGAAGGAGTGGAAGGTGGTCGCCTGCGGCCCGTACGCGCCGCCGAGCCGCAGCGCCATCCGGTCGCGCAGTTCGACCGCCGCCTTGCGGCTGAACGTGAGCACCAGGACGCGCTCCGGGTCGGCCCCCTTGGCCACGCGCGCGGCGACCGCCTCCACCAGGGTCGTCGTCTTGCCGGTGCCCGGTCCTGCGAGGACGAGCAGCGGCCCGCCGGCATGGTCAACCACGGCACGCTGTCGTGCGTCCAGAAGAGGAGGGTCCACGGGGCCCGGCCGGGTACGCACCAGTCGGTACGCGCCCGGAGTCCGCTGCCGCGCCTGGAGGTGCGGCGGATGCCAGGCGGACATCGCGGTACCGGAGGCACTCGCGGTACCCGGGGTACCTGGGGGAAGGGAGGAGCTCACGTGGATCGCCGGTCCTGGTGGGTGTACGGGGTGACTTGCCGCCTGGCGCGGGGCGCGGTGCCCGGGGGACGGACGGTGGGCGCGTGCCGCGTCCGCACGACGCTACGCCAGTGGACGCCCGGGACGCAGCGGCTCCGCTCCCTGTCCCGCCCCGCGGCCCCGTCGGCGGCCCGTCCGGCGCCCCGTCCGGTCGGGGCTTCGCCCGCCGCGGCCCCGGATGCAGGAAGCTGTCAGGTGTGAGCTGTGTGAGTCGTGTGAGCTTGTGCACTTCCGCCGGAGCCGGCCGCTCCGCCGTTCCACCGCGCCTGCTTCATGTCCAGCCGCGGTACGTGGGTCCCGGACTGCCGGGAGGCCGTCCGCAGGGGGGTTCCCTCCTCGCGGTAGTGCCCGAGCGCCCGCAGCTCGTGGCCGGGCAGCAGCACGCCGTCGGAGCGCACCACGCGCCACCAGGGGGCGCCGCCGCCGTAGAGCGCCATGACCCGCCCCACCTGGCGCGGGCCGCCCTCCTCCAGCCACTCCGCGACGTCCCCGTACGTCATCACCCGGCCGGGTGGAATCGCCTCGGCCACCTCCAGTACGCGTTCGGCGTACTCGGGGAGTTCGGGGACTTCCGGCTCGTCGCTCATCCGGTCCATCCTGCACCACGGCACCGACAGCGCACGCTGCTCCATGGGGCGTATCCCGCACCTTCCGTGCGCGTCACGCCCCCGCAATGCACCCTGATGCCCCCCTCTGTCATCCGGTCATGCCACCATCATCCGGGCGGTGACAGGTGATACGAGACCAAGAAGAAACGACGAAGGAGCAGGGAGTGCAGCCTCCCCCGGTGGCGAGCACCCCTGGCGCCGAGTCGCACCCTGACGCACCCGAAAGGCCCACCGAGACCATGGACAACGGGCCCGAGGGAAGCCACATCGACCGTGTCTCCGGCGACGAGCCGCTGCTCGCCGCGCGGGTGCACCGCCCCTCCGACCTGGTGCGACTCCTCGTCGGCGTGCTCGGCATCATCTGCGTGCTCGCCATCGCGGCCTTCGCGCACGGCACCGCGTCCGGGCTCGAGGAGGACATCAGCAAGGGAACGGGCCAGACGCCCGACGTCTTCATCAAACTGGCCGGCCTGGTCTCCAGCATCGCCGTACTGATCCTCCCCGTCGCCTTCGCGATCGAGCGGCTCATCAAGCGCGACGGGCTGCGGATCGCTGACGGCGTGCTCGCGGCCGTCCTCGCGCACGGTGTGGCGCTCGCCACGGACCTGTGGGTGGCCGAGTCGGCCCCCGAGACGATCAGGCAGTCGCTCACCCAGGCGACGGCGAGCGGGGAACTGACCGATCCCGTGCACGGCTACCTCGCTCCCGTCATCGCGTACATGACGGCGGTCGGCATGGCCCGCAGGCCGCGCTGGCGCGTGGCGCTGTGGGCGGTGCTGCTGCTCAACTCGTTCGCCGTGCTGGTCGGCCGGCAGACCACCCCGTTCTCGATCATCGTGACCGTGCTGATCGGCTGGACGGTCGCGTACGGGACGCTCTATGCCGTCGGGTCGCCCAACGTGCGGCCCACCGGGCAGACCCTCCTCGCGGGGCTGCGGCACGTCGGGTTCCGTCCGGTGACGGCGATGCGCGCCGAGGACGTGCCCGATTCGCCGGAACAGGGGGACCGGGGCCGCCGCTACCTCGTCACCCTGGAGGACGGACCGCCGCTCGACGTCACCGTCGTCGACCGCGAGCAGCAGGCACAGGGCTTCTTCTACCGCGTGTGGCGGCAGGTCACGCTGCGCGGCATCACCCAGCGCCGCTCGATCCAGTCGCTGCGCCAGGCCCTTGAGCAGGAGGCGCTGCTCGCGTACGCCGCCATCGCGGCCGGGGCCAACGCGCCGAAGCTGATCGCCACGTCCGAGCTCGGCCCGGACGCCGTCATGCTCGTGTACCAGCACCTGGGCGGCCGGTCGCTGGACTCGCTGCCCGACGAGGAGATCACCGACGAGCTGCTGCGCGGCGCCTGGCGCCAGGTGAAAGCCCTCCAGTCGCGCCGCATCGCCCATCGCAGGCTGGTCGGCGACGCGATCCTGGTGGATCGTTCCGGCAGGGTGATCCTGACCGATCTGCGCGGCGGTGAGATCGCCGCGGGCGACGTCGTCCTGCGGATGGACGTGGCGCAGCTCCTGACGACGCTCGGGCTGCGCGCGGGCGCCGAGCGGGCCGTGGCCGCCGCCGTGGAGGTGCTGGGCCCCGACGCGGTCGCCGACAGCCTTCCGCTGCTCCAGCCGATCGCGCTGAGCCGCTCCACGCGGGCGACGCTGCGCAGACTTGCGCGTGAACGGTCGCAGCGTGAGCGCGAGGCGGTGATCGAGGCGTCGCACGCCGCGAAGGCCGAGCGGGGCGCGGACGAACCGGCCGCGCCCGCCGTGCGCAAGGACGTACGGGCGGAGAAGAAGGCCGAGAAGGACGCCATAGAGGAGGCGCTGGAGCAGGCGCGGGAGGAGGACCTGCTGTCGCAGATCCGCCACCAGGTGCTGCTCATCCGTCCCCAGGCGCTGGTCGAGCCCGCCCGTCTGGAACGCATCCGGCCGCGCACGCTCGTCAGCATCATCGCCGGCGCGTTCGTCGCGTACTTCCTGATCTCGACGCTGATGGCCAACGACGTCAGCGACGCGATCGCGACGGCGGACTGGCGGTGGGCCGCGGTGGCCGTGCTGTTCTCCGCGCTGAGCTACCCGGCGGCCGCCATGAGCCTGCTCGGCTTCGTACCGGAGAAGGTGCCCTTCTGGCGCACCGTCGGGGCGCAGGTGGCCGGTTCCTTCGTGAAGCTGGTCGCGCCGGCGGCGATCGGCGGTGTGGCGCTGAACACCCGCTTCCTCCAGCGCGCGGGGGTGCGTCCCGGGCTGGCGGTGGCGAGCGTCGGAGCGTCGCAGCTGTTCGGTCTCGCCAGCCACATCTCGCTGCTGATGGTCTTCGGCTACGTGACGGGCACCGAGCGGACCCCCACGCTGTCCCCGTCCAGGACGGTGATCGCCGGGCTGCTGACGGCGGCCGTGCTGGCGCTGGTGGTGACGGCCGTGCCGTTCCTGCGCCGGTTCGTGGTGACGCGGGTGCGGTCGCTGTTCGCGGGTGTCGTGCCGCGCATGCTCGACGTGCTCCAGCGGCCCCAGAAGCTGATCACCGGCATCGGCGGGATGCTGCTGCTGACCGCCGCGTTCGTGCTGTGCCTGGACGCGTCGGTGCGTGCCTTCGACAGCGACGTCCAGCTGAGCTACGCCACCATCGCGGTGGTGTTCCTGACCGCCAACGCGCTGGGCTCCGCCGTGCCGACGCCCGGCGGTGTCGGCGCGGTCGAGGGCGCGCTGATCGCCGCTCTGACGCTCGCCGGTCTCGGGGGCGGCGTCGCGACGTCGGCGGTGCTGCTGTACCGGCTGCTGACGTTCTGGCTTCCGGTGCTGCCGGGGTGGCTGTTCTTCAACCATCTGACGCGCAAGGGCCAGCTCTAGCGGGACGGGCTCCGTGGGCGTACGCCCACGGGTCCGCCGGGGAACCATCCCGGACGCGTCCGGGGACGGGCCGGTCCCGTGTCCGGGGACGGGCCGGTCCCGTGTCCGGGGGACGGGCCGGTCCCGCGTACGCCGTCCGAATGGCGCTCCCGGGGCGCACGCTCCCGCGCCCCGTCGCACGATGGACGCATGCCGACCTCCGCCGCCCTGCGTGCCACGGCCGTCCTCGCCGCCACCGCCGTTCTCGTGTCCCTCGCCGGCTGTTCCGACGACGGCGACCAGGGGAAGGACGCGGGCGGCGACAACGGCCTGGCGGCCCAGAAGCTCAGCTGGACGCAGTGCCCCGCGCCGTCGGCGGCCGAGGGCGGCGGCCCGTCCCCCTCGCCGCTCCCGGGCGGGGCCGAGTGGCAGTGCGCCTTCATGGACGTTCCGCGGGACTACGCGCAGCCCGACGGCGAGACGATCGAGCTGGCGCTCGTACGGGCGAAGGCCCGCGACCCGGAGAACCGCATCGGGTCGCTCGTCTTCAACTTCGGCGGTCCCGGCGGCTCCGGGGTGACCGGCCTGCCCTCCCTGGCCGCCGACTACGAGCGCCTGCGCTCCCGCTACGACCTGGTCAGCTTCGACCCGCGCGGCGTCGGCCGCAGCGTGGGCGTCCAGTGCCAGGACGACAAGGAACTCGACGCGTACTACGCCGAGGACAGCACCCCGGACGACGCCGCCGAGGAGAAGACCGTCATCGACGGCCTGGAGAAGTACTCCGCCGCCTGCGAGGACAACTCGGGCGAGGAGCTGCCGTACGTCGGCACCGCCAACGCGGCCCGGGACATGGACCTCCTGCGGCAGGTACTCGGAGACGACAAGCTGCACTACTTCGGCATCTCGTACGGCACCGAACTGGGCGGCGTCTACGCCCACTTGTTCCCCAAGAAGGTCGGCAGGGCGGTCTTCGACGCGGTCGTCGACCCCACGCAGTCCTCCGAGCAGGGGTCGCTGGGCCAGGCCAAAGGCTTCCAGCTCGCTTTCGAGAACTTCGCGAAGGACTGCGTGGCGCGCGGCGACGAGTGCGCGCTGCCCGGCAACGACGTGCGGGACATCGAGGAGTTCGTCGTCGGCCTGCTGAAGCGGCTCGACGGGAAGCCCGTCAAGGGCATCGGCGACCGCGAGCTGACCCAGACCCACGCCGCCAACGGCATCATCCAGACCCTCTACTCCAAGGAGTACTGGAAGTACCTGGAGCAGGGCCTCGACGAGGCGGACGGCGGCAACGGCGAGCTGCTGCTGAGCCTCTCCGACTCCCTCAACGGCCGGAACCCCGACGGTTCGTACAGCAACATCGGCGCCGCGAACGCCGCCATCAACTGCGTGGACGACAAGGCGCGTTTCGACCTCGCGCAGACCAAGGCGAAGCTGCCCGAGTTCCGCGCGGCCTCGCCCGTCTTCGGCGAGTTCCTCGGCTGGGGGCTGCTGGGCTGCTCCGCGTGGCCGGTGGAAGGCCAGCGGGACACGCCCGATGTGAGCGCGCCCGGCTCGGCCCCCATCCTGGTCATCGGGACCACCGGCGACCCGGCGACGCCCTACGCGGGCGCGAAGAGGATGGCGCGGGAGCTCGGCGGGGGTGTCGGCATCGAGCTGACGTACAAGGGCGAGGGCCACGGGGCGTACAACGGCGGAGACGCCTGCGTGCAGCGGGCCGTGGACGCGTACCTGCTGAGGGGCAAGGTGCCGGCCGACGGGACGGTGTGCCCGTAGGGCGGTCCGTGGGTTCGCCGGGCGGACGGGTGACCGCCCGTCCGGGCGCCGGACCGTACGGCGGACGGGGCGGCCGGGGCGTGGGCGACTGCCGGCGGACTTGACGCGGGCGAACGGACGTCGGCGGACGGGCAAGGGGACTGTCAGTGGGGCCGCCTAGGATTGCGAATCTGCATTCGAGTCGGTTCGAGTCGAGTTCGACTCCAGGGTCTTGGTGGGGGGCCACGATGGCGCATCTCGTACGGGCGGCCGCCCTGGCAGCCGCCGCGCTCCTCACGGTGGGTGCGGCCACCGGCTGCGGCAGCGGCGCGGGCCCGGCCGCCCCCACCGCCTCACCCGCTGCCCCCGCATCGGCCTCTGCCCCGTCGGCCGCTCCCACCGGCCCGGGCTCCGCCGGGGACGCCGACGACCGGCTGCCCGCCCTGCCCGCCAAACTCACCGGCCAGCGGCTGGACTGGAAGGCGTGCGCCGCGCCGGACAGGGCCGGCGGCGCCCCGGCGCCCGGCGGCGGCTGGCGGTGCGCCACCCTCACCGCGCCCCTGGACTACCGCGACCCGGGCGGTGCGACGATCGGCATCGCGCTGATCCGCTCGAAGGCCACCGACAGCGACCGCCGCCTCGGCTCGCTGCTGTTCAACTTCGGCGGACCGGGCGGCTCCGGGGTCGCGGCGATGCCCGGGCACGCACCGGGCTTCGCCTCCCTGCACACGCGGTACGACCTGGTGAGCTTCGACCCGCGCGGCGTCGCGGCGAGTTCCGCCGTCGTCTGCCGCGACGACCGGCAGACCGAGGCGTCCTTCCGGCTGGACGCCACCCCCGACACGCCCGCCGAGGAGAGGGCCTACCTCGACGACGCGGCCGCCTTCGGCGCGGGCTGCGCCAAGCGTTCCGGCACGGTCCTGCCGCACGTCGGGACGAGCAACGCCGCCCGCGACATGGACCTGATCCGCCAGGTCCTCGGCGACAGGAAACTGAACTACTTCGGCTTCTCCTACGGCACGGAGCTGGGCGGCACGTACGCGCACCTCTTCCCCCGCAAGGTCGGGCGCATGGCGCTGGACGCCGTCGTCGACCCGTCGGCGGACTTCGTGCGCCACTCCCGCAACCAGGCCCTGGGGTTCCAGCGCGCCCTCGACCACTACTTCGTGAGCACCGGCTCCTCCGCCCGGTCCGGCACCGCGCGGGTCGTGCGGCTCCTGGACCGGCTCGACGGGAAACCGCTGCCGACCGGTACAGGCCGTCCGCTCACGCAGAGCCTCGCGATCACCGGCATCCTCTCCCAGCTCTACAGCGAGGACAGCCGGCCCACTCTCACCCGGGCCCTGCGCGAGGCGCACAGCGGCGACGGCCGCACGCTGCTGCGGCTCGCCGACGCGTACAACAACCGTGACGCGGCCGGGCGGCACGGCACGGACCAGCACGCCCAGCGGGCCATCCACTGCGCCGACGCCAAGGGCCGCGTGAGCGGCGAGCAGGTCCGAGCGGAGCACCTGGCGGACTTCCGGAAGGTGTCCCCCGTTTTTGGTCCCTATCTGGCCTGGGACCTGGCCGGGTGGTGCGCCTCCTGGCCGGTCGAGGGCGAGCACGTGACCCCCGAGGTCGGCGCGAAGGGCGCTCCCCCGGTGCTGGTGATCGGCGGCAAGGGCGACTCGGCCACCCCGTACGAGGGCTCGCTGCGGATGGTCGAGGAGCTCGGCGAGGGCGTCGGCGTGCAGCTCACGTACGAGGGCGAGGGCCACGGGGCGTACCTGACGGGCAACGCCTGCATAACCGGCGCCGTGGACCCGTACTTCCTCGGCGGCAGGGTCCCGGCGCAGCGCACCACCTGTTCGTAGCGGCGAACGGGGCCGCTCCCGGCGTGTACGCGGTTCCCGTCCGCGCGCCACTGCCAGAGTGACCGTAAATCCCGAATGTCGGATTTGCGCGAAACAGGGAGAGTGGTCGTGGCACACGTACACGTGATTCTCAATCAGAAGGGCGGCGTGGGTAAATCCACGCTCGCCGTGAACCTCGCCGCCGTCACCGCAGACGTGCTCGGCGCCGGATCGGCGGGCGAGCGCCCGCCGGTGGTCGCCGTGTCGATCGACCCGCAGGGCTCCGCCGTGTGGTGGTCGGAACGGGTCGGCGACGGCCTGCCGTTCGACTTCGTCCAGGCGCACGACGACCTCCCCGGGCTCGCCGCCCTCGCCCGCATCCCGTCCGCCCAGCACGTCTTCGTGGACACGCCCGGCTGGCTCGACCTCGCGGGGACCGACGGCGGCGACCCGCTCGGCAGGGGGGCCGCCGCGGACGCGCTGCGGGCCGTCCTCGACAGCGCGCACGACGTCATCGTGCCGATCGAGCCGGAACCGCTGGGCTTCCAGCCCACGCAGCGGACCATCGAGCGGGTCGTGAAACCGCGCGGACTGCCGTTCCGCGTGGTCATCAACAACTGGGACCCGCGCGACGGCAAGGCCGACCTGGAGCAGACCCGCGCGTTCGTCGAGGCGCAGGACTGGCCCCTCGCACGCACCGTCGTACGCCACTACAAGCTGCACACCCGGGCCTCCGCGGACGGCCTCGTGGTCACCCAGTACGGCGCCAACCGCGTGGCGCTCCAGGCCCGGGAGGACTTCTTCCGCCTGGCCCTGGAGGTCGGTCTCGCGGTGATCCCGGCCCCCGCCAGGCCCGGGCGGGCGCGCCGCGCCGCCAAGAAGGCGGTGGTCCGCTGATGGGCCGCCGCACCGATCTCGCGACCCTGCTCACCCCGGGCGACGAGCCCGTGCCGCGGCCCGGGCGGGACACCTACCCGCTGACCGTGCCCGTCACGGACCTCGCCGAGAACCCCGACAACCCGCGCCACGAGCTGCGCGACCTGGACGGCCTGGCCGAGACGCTGCGCGAGCGCGGGGTGCTCCAGGCGCTCGGCGTCGTCTCCCGGGGCGCCTTCCTCGCGGCGCACCCGCAGCACGAGTCGGCCGTCGGCGACGCCCCGTACGTCGTGCTGCACGGGCACCGCAGGCTGGCCGCCGCCAAACTCGCCGGGCTCCGCGAGGTGCCGGTGCTCGTCCGGGAGGACGCGACCCGCACCGACGAGGACGCGCTGATCGAGAACGTCCAGCGCGACGACCTCACCGAACTGGAACAGGCGCAGGCCATCCAGGGGCTGATCACCTCCTACGGCTACTCGCAGCGGCAGGTGGCGGCCCGGATCGGCAAGACCCAGGGGTTCGTCTCGCAGCGGCTGTCGCTGATGCGGCTCCGGGAGGACCTTCAGGAGGCGCTGGCCGACGGACGGGTCTCGGTCGAGGACGCCCGGCGGATCGCGCGGCTGCCGCGCGACGAGCAGCGGCTGCCCGCCGCCGTGCGGGCGGACGACCCGCCGCCCGTTCCGAAGGCGCGGCGGCGGAGCGATTACGGCGTAATCACCCTCGACAGCAGGAGCACCCCCGAGGAGCTGGTCGACGTACTGCGCCGGAACCTGGCTCCCGCCGCGCTCGAAAGGGTCGCCGAGCTGCTGGCCGCCCGCCGCTGACCCACGTGTCGTCCGCCACCGGCGCCCGCTGACCCGCGTCCCGTCCGGCACCGGCACCGGCACCGGCACCGCGAGGTCGCCACCAGGCCGCGCCGGGCCGCCACCGGCACACGCGAAGGGGCCGCCC
>NZ_JBSGYQ010000094.1:0-18801 GCF_053610585.1 Streptomyces sp. NPDC054887
TACCTCGTCGCGCCCACCCCCCCCTTACCCCCTAACACCCACCCCACCCGCGCAAACTTCGTGCTCCCCCCGTAATTGGCGTCCCCCCCGGGCGGGCGCGCGCGGGCGGCCCCCCACGCCGACGCGCCCCGTCCCGGAGTTGTCCGGGGACGGGGCGCGTCGGCGTGTCGGCTCTGCCGCGGCGGCCGAGGTCGGGCGTCCGGAGTCGGACGTCCGGGCTCGGGCGGCCGGGCTCAGGCGTCCGGGCTCAGGCGTCCGGCGTGAGGCGCAGGGAGATCGAGTTGATGCAGTAGCGCTGGTCCGTCGGGGTCGGGTAGCCCTCGCCCTCGAAGACGTGGCCCAGGTGCGAGCCGCACCTGGCGCAGCGCACCTCGGTGCGGACCATGCCGTGGGAGGTGTCCGAGATCAGCTCGACCGCGTCCGTGTCCTTCGGGTCGTAGAACGACGGCCAGCCGCAGTGCGACTCGAACTTCGCGTCCGAGCGGAAGAGCTCGGCTCCGCAGGCGCGGCAGGAGTACACACCGGTCGTCTTCGTGTCCGTGTACTCGCCGACGAAGGCGGGCTCCGTGCCGGCCTGGCGCAGGACGGCGTACTCGGCGGGGGTCAGTTCCGCGCGCCACTGCTCGTCGGGCTTCTCGACGTCGTACGACATGGGGGCTCCCTCAGTTCGACAGGCGGGCGAGGATCTGCGGACCGAGGTCCGTCACGTCACCCGCGCCCATCGTCAGAACGAGATCACCCTGCTTGGCCATTCCCGCGATCACCTCGGGGACGCTCGCCCTGTCGGCGACCGGCGTCACGTCGGCGCCGGCCGCGCGGGCCGCGTCGACGATCAGGGCGCTGGTGATGCCGGGGATCGGGTCCTCGCGGGCCGGGTAGATGTCGAGCACCACCGAGGCGTCCGCGAGGGCCAGGGCCTGGCCCATCTCCGTGCCCAGTTCCTGGGTGCGCGAGAAGAGGTGGGGCTGGAAGACGACGAGCAGCCGCGCGTCGGCGGCCGCGCCGCGCATGGCCGCGAGGTCGGCGGTCATCTCGGTCGGGTGGTGGGCGTACGAGTCGATGACCTGTACGCCGTTCACCTCGCCCTTCAGCTGGAGGCGGCGCTTGACGCCGGTGTACTTGCCGAGGGCGGACGCGAGGTTGTGGGCCGGGATGCCGAGGGCCACGCCCGCCGCAAGCGCGGCGACCGCGTTGTGGGCGTAGTGGCTGCCGGGCACGGAGACCGTGAAGGTGAGGTAGCGGCCGTCGAGGAGGACCGTGACCTCGCTGGTCAGGCCGCGCGGGGTGATCTTGTGGACGCGCACGTCGGCCGTCGGGGAGTCGCCGTACGTGACGATCTTGAGTTCGGAGAGGTCGCGCAGGCGGGAGGTCAGCTCCACGGCGCCGGCCTGGTCGGCGGAGACGACGAGCGTGCCGCCGGGGACGACCTTGCCGACGAAGGTCTCGAAGGAGTCGTAGATCTCGTCCATCGAGGCGTAGTTCGCGTGGTGGTCGAGTTCCACGTTGAGGACGATGGCGACCTGGGGGTCGTACTTCTGGAAGCTGCGGTCGCTCTCGTCGGCCTCGGCGACGAAGATGTCGCCCTCGCCGTGCGTGGCGTTCGTGCCGGGGCCTTCGAGGTCGCCGCCGATGGCGTACGACGGGTCGAGGCCGAGCTCGGTCAGGGCCACGGCCAGCATCGAGGTCGTGGTGGTCTTGCCGTGCGTGCCCGCGACGGCGATGGCCCGCGTGCCGGTCATCAGCGAGGCGAGCGCGTCGGAGCGGTGCACGACGGGGATGCCGAGCTCGGCGGCGCGGACCAGCTCGGGGTTGTCGTCGCGGATGGCGCTGGAGACGACGACGCAGGTGGAGTCGTCCGCCAGGTGTCCGGCGGCGTGGCCGATGTGGACCGCGGCGCCCAGCGCGCGCAGGGATTCGGCGGTGGCCGAGTCGCGGGCGTCGCTGCCCGCGACCCGTGCGCCGCGCTGGGCGAGGATCTTCGCGATCCCCGACATTCCGGCGCCGCCGATGCCGATGAAGTGCGGTCGGTCCATGGCGGTGGGAAGGCCGGGTGCCATGCGTTGTCTCCCAAGGTGTGACGTGTGAGCGGTGCCCCAGCCTATTCGTTGTGGGAGAAGAGCTTGAGCACCGGTACGCCGACCTTGTGACGGGCGCGCGAGGCCCAGTCCCGGTGGAAGAACTCCTCGACGTAGTGCGGCGCGGTCAGGACGATCACCTCGTCGGCCCCCGTCTCGGAGACGACCGACTTGAGGAGGTCCAGCGGATGGTCCTCCACGACCTGGCCCACGGCCTCGTTCCCGCGCGCCCGCAGCGCCTCCAGAGTCGCCTCCAGACCGCGCTGCGCCAGAGGCTTGGCCTCCTCGCCGCTGGGCTCGTCGGCCTCCCGCACGGCCTCGTCGACCTGTCCGAGCGCTACGTCGTCGATGGCGCGCAGAAGGACGTCGGCCTGGTCGCCGCGGGGCTGCATCAGAACGACGAAGGAGACGCTCTCGTCGCCGTGGAGGGTGGTGACGAAATCCACGTCGACGGAAGTCAGGGGCTTCTCGATCATCAATACGCTCGTGAACACGACGGGCGCCCTTCTCTTCTTCATGGGCCGGCGCTTCTGGGTAGCGCCGCCGGCCCCCTGCGGAAACCATCCTTCCCCGTGCCCCCACGGGGTCACTGCCGGAGTTGGCGAGCCCCGCGAAAGCTAGCGGAACAGTCAATTCCGCTGCCGGTCAGATCCGACGGTACTGGGTGAAAAGGAACCCGGCCTCCTCCAGTACGGACGCCAGTCCGAATTTTTCGGGGACCGTCACACCGGGTCCGTCGGCGATCCGCTGGGCGCGCCCCGCGGTGAGCACGGGCGACACGGTGAGGCACAGCTCGTCCAGCGCCCCGGCGGCGATGAACTGGGCCAGCAGGCGCGGTCCGCCCTCGGTCAGCAACCGGGTGAGCCCCCGCCCGGCCAGCGCCGCCACCGCCCTGGCGGGCTCCACCACCGCCCCGTCCCCGGCGATCAGCACCTCGGCCCCGGCCTCCCGGGCGGCGCGGACGCGGTCGGGCGGAGCGGTGGCGCCGGTCAGCACCAGCGTCGGGACCAGCGGGGAGACGAAGAGCGGAAGGGTGAAGTCCAGATTCAGGGACGCGCTGACCACCGCGATGGCGGGCGCGGGGCCCTGGCCCGCCGCGGCTCTGCGCTCGGCGAAGGCGTCCCGGGCGCGGGCCGGACGGTAGCCCTCCAGACGTACGGTTTCCGCTCCGACGATCACCACGTCGGCCAGCGCCCGCAGCGTGCCGAAGATGCGCATGTCGGTGTCGGAGGAGATCGGCTGCGAACGGCCCTCGTGCTGGGCGGCCCCGTCGAGGGACGAGACCATGTTGGCCCGCAGCCACGCCCCGGACGCGCCGCGCTCCTTCGGATACGCGTAGGCGTCGGCCAGCGCGTCGAGTCCCCACTCGCCCTCGGCGGCGGAGAGTGTTTCGTCGGTCACAGGGAACAGGCGTCGCATGCCGAGCAGTGTGGCACGACGCCTAGACTTGAGCCCCGTGTCGTCCTCCACCGCCGCTCATGGGTCCGCGCCCATAACCGAAGCGGCTCCGCTGTCCCTGTGCGCACGCGAGCCGCACGTCCCCGCCGACCGTCTGGTCGCCGAGATGGTGCCGCCGCCGCGCTTCGACTCGGTGCGCTTCGATACGTACGTACCGGACCCGAACCAGCCGAGCCAGAGCGAGGCGGTCCGGGTGCTGAGCGCCTTCGCGGCCGGCCTCGGCGGGGCGTCGGCGTCCGGCTCGGGCAAGCGGCGCTGGTTCGACTTCGGCAAGAAGCAGGCGGCCCCGGCCGCGCCGCTCGGCGTCTACCTCGACGGCGGGTACGGCGTCGGCAAGACGCACCTGCTCGCCTCCCTCTGGCACGCCACCCCCGCGCCCCCCGGGCTCAAGGCGTTCGGCACCTTCGTGGAGCTGACCAACCTGGTCGGCGCGCTGGGCTTCCAGGAGACCGTGCGGACGCTCGGCGGGCACCGGCTGCTGTGCATCGACGAGTTCGAACTCGACGACCCGGGCGACACGGTGCTGGTGTCGTCGCTGCTGCGCCGGCTCGTCGAGGCGGGCGTCGCGCTGGCCGCCACCTCCAACACGCTGCCCGGCAAGCTCGGCGAGGGCCGCTTCGCCGCGGTCGACTTCCTGCGCGAGATCCAGGGCCTCTCGGCCCACTTCCGGCCGCTGCGCATCGACGGCGAGGACTACCGCCACCGCGGGCTGCCCGAGGCCCCCGCGCCGTACTCCGACGAGCAGGTCACCAGGGCGGCGTACGCGACCGCGGGCGCCAGCCTCGACGACTTCCCGCGCCTGCTCGACCACCTCGCCAAGGTCCACCCCAGCCGGTACGGGGCGCTCACCGACGACGTCAGGGTCGTCTGCCTCACCGACGTGCGTCCGGTGCCGGACCAGTCGACGGCGCTGCGGCTCGTGGTGCTCGCCGACCGGCTGTACGACCGCGAGGTGCCGGTGCTGGCCTCCGGGCTGCCGTTCGACCGGCTGTTCAGTGACGACATGCTGAACGGCGGCTACCGGAAGAAGTACTTCCGGGCGATCTCCCGGCTGACCGCGCTGGCGCGCGACGCGAAGGGCTTGATCGCGCAGTAGGTTGGCCCTGGATCACCGTCCGCGAGAAGGGCTTTCGAAATGGCTGCAACGCGTCAGGCACACAGCGTCTGGGAAGGCGACCTGTTCAAGGGCAAGGGCACCGTGACCCTCGATTCGTCCGGCATCGGGGAGCACCCCGTCTCCTGGCCGGCCCGTACCGAGGAGCCGAACGGCATGACCAGCCCCGAGGAGCTGATCGCCGCCGCCCAGTCCAGCTGCTACAACATGGCGTTCTCCAACGTCCTCGCCAAGGCGGGCACCCCGCCGAACCGCCTGAACACCAAGGCCGAGGTCACCTTCGTGCCGGGCGAGGGCATCACCCGCATCCACCTCACCGTGCAGGGCGAGGTGCCGGGCATGGACGAGGCCGCGTTCGTCAAGGCGGCCGAGGAGGGCAAGGCGAACTGCCCGGTCAGCCAGGCTCTGGCGGGTACGACGATCACGCTGAGCGCGTCCCTCGTCTGACCCGGGCACACGCGTCGGGCTGACGCGCCGCACGAGGCGGTGTGGCCCGCATGGTTCACGTGAGATCACTTGCGTGCTACACACGTGCGGGTCACACGTTTCCTGTCCGCCAGCAGGGAGAGACCTCATGTCTGAAACAGCCTCATCGTCCGCGTCCCGCCGGCATGTTCTGGCCCGCGCGGGCGCCATCGGCGCCGGTGTCGCGTTCGCCGGCTCGGTGTCGGAGATCTTCGCCGGCACGGCCGCCGCCCAGGGACTGGGCCGCCGCGGGTACGGACCGCTCGTGCCCGACCCGGACGGGCTCCTCGATCTGCCCGAGGGGTTCCGCTACAAGGTCCTCTCCCGGGAGGGCCGGCCCCTGAGCTCGGGCGAGGGCCCCGTCCCGGGCAACCACGACGGCATGGGCGCCTTCCGGGGCCGTCACGGCCGTGTCCACCTCGTCCGCAACCACGAGAACCGCCACAGCGCGAAGCTCGGCGTACCGACGGTCGAGGGCCTGACGTACGACCCGGCCGCGAAGGGCGGCTGTACGGCGCTCGCGCTCGACGGGCGCAACAACGTGCTCGGTGAGCGCGTCGCCATCGCCGGTACGGCCGTCAACTGCGCGGGCGGGCCCACCCCGTGGAACACGTGGCTCACCTGCGAGGAGAACGAGGACAAGGCCGGCACCAACGGCTACACCAAGGACCACGGCTTCATCTTCGAGGTCGACCCCGTCGACCCGCACCGCTCCGGCGCCGTCCCCCTCACGGCGATGGGCCGCTTCCAGCACGAGGCGATCGCCGTGGACCCGCGCAGCGGCATCGTGTACGAGACGGAGGACGCGTTCCAGAAGCCCTTCGGCCTCTTCTACCGCTTCCTGCCCGAGAAGCCGCTGGGCGGTCCGGGGTCCCTGCGCGCGGGCGGCGCGCTGGAAGCCATGCGGGTGCCGGGCGTGCCCGACCTGTCGGCGGTCCGGGAGACGGGCGCAAGCTTCAGAGGCGTCGAGTGGGTGCCCGTGCCCGACCCGCTGGCCGAGGAGACGCCGATCCGTCTCCAGGACTTCGGCCGCAAGGGCATCACGCACGCCCAGAAGCTGGAGGGCTGCTACTGGGGCGACCGCGCCGTGTACTTCGTCTCCAGCTTCGCCCGCAGCGCGGAGGGGTCGGCGGCCGACCACTTCGGGCAGGTGTGGAAGTACGAGCCGGAGAAGCGGCTGCTGACCCTGGTCGTCGTCTTCGGCCCGAGCACGGACATCCAGCTGCCGGGCGAGTCCCCCGACAACATCTGCCTCGCCCCGCGCGGCGGCCTGATGGTGTGCGAGGACGGCAACGGCGCGCAGCACGTGTACGGGCTGACCAGGCGCGGCGAGGTGTACGCGATGGCGCGCGGGCGGCAGAACATCGGCACGCCGCAGGAGCCGGAATGGGGCGAGTTCGCCGGCGTCACCTTCTCCCCCGACTGCGCGACGATGTACGTGAACTGCTACACGCCGGGCACGACGTTCGCGGTGACGGGTCCGTTCCACCACTGAGTCCCGCGCCACCCCGGGGGCCGGCCGCGCCGGCCGGCCCCTTCGCCGCGCCGCCTCCGCCGCTCGGCACCCGTTCGGCAGCAGCGTCCGCGTGGAAGACGGAAGCTTCACGAATGATCATATAACTTCACCATGTGATCACCTTTGCGCGCAGTCTGGCGACAGTGGCGGTACTCGGCGCGGCTCTCACCGGCTGCGGCGGCGGCGAGTCCCGGGGCTCGCTCGCCGCCCCGCCGCAGGGACCGGCGTCCGCCTCCGCCTCCGCCGCCGCTTCCCGGCAGCCCGCCCCCGCACCGCCGACCCTCGCGGCGGGCCCCGGCGGGCTCACCCCGGTCTTCGAACGCGCCGCCGGGGCCCGCGCGAAGACCGTCGCCCTCACCTTCGACGCCGACATGACGGCGGACCAGGGCCCGCGCGCCGCCCGCGGCGAGCGCTTCGACAACCCCGCCCTGATCGCGTCCCTGCGCAGGCTGAACGTTCCGGCGACGGTGTTCATGACGGGCCGCTGGGCCGAGGAGTACCCGGACCAGGCCCGCTCCATCGGGCGCGACCCGCTGTTCGAGATCGCCAACCACTCGTACAGTCACCACGCCTTCGCGTCCCCCTGCTACGGCCTGCCGACGCTCGGCAGGCCTGCCATGCGCACCGACGTGGAGCGGGCCTTCGCCGCGTTCCGCAAGGCCGGGGTGCGCAACGTGGTCCCGTACTTCCGCTTCCCCGGCGGCTGTTACGACGACGAGGCCCTGCGCGCACTGGCCCCGGCCGGGGTGACGGCGGTCCAGTGGGACGTGGTGAGCGGCGACGCCTTCGCGCGCGACGGGGACGCGGTGGCCGAGCAGGTCCTGGCGGGGGTGCGCCCGGGGTCGCTGGTGGTCATGCACTGCACGCGCAGCGCGGCACCGGTGACCGAACAGGCGGTGCGGCGGATCGTGCCCGAACTGCGGGCGCGCGGCTACCGCTTCGTGAAGGTCTCGGAGCTCCTGAAGAGCTGAGTCTCGTACAGCGTCTCCATGCCGTCGATCTCGTCCCACTGCTCGCCCACCGCGGTGAAGCCGAAGCCGGCGACGGTGGCCAGGGACGCCACGTTGTCGGGCCGGATCGACGCCCGCACCGTGGTCACGGCGGGCTCGGCCGCGGCCCGGCGCAGCAGCTCGGTCAAGGTGGCCCTGGCGTAGCCACGGCGGCGGAAGGCGGGGTCGACGGCGTATCCCAGCTCCACCGTGCCCCGGTCGTCGGGCGGGCCGTGGAACCCGCCGTGCCCGACGACCGCGCCGCCCGGCGCGCACACCGCGATCCGGTGGCACCAGCGGGCCCGCGCCGGGTCGTCGGCGATCTGGCCGAGGCGGTAACGCCACAGCCACAGCGCGCTGTCCGTCAGGAAGAAGTCGGTGAGGGCCACGCCGGCCCTCGCCCCGGCGGTCGCCAGGTCGCGGTCGAGGAGAGCGGCCATGACCGCCTCGTCCAGCTCGACGAAGGTGGTGCGCTCACGCTGCTCGTACGGTTCTGTCACCGTGCGGATGATTCCGGGCGCCCTGCGGGCTGTCCACCGGATTTCAGCCGGAGCAGGCCGTGCGCTGCGCCTCGTGCCACGCGCAGACGGGGCAGTGCACGACGCCCTTGACGGACTCCGGGTACTCGGTCGGCTCCCGGCAGAGCACGCACTCGGCGTACGGCGGGTTCTCCTCGTCCATGCGTACGAGCCTACCCGGGCTCCTCGGGGCCGGGCGGACTCGTGACCCGCGGGTCAGCTGCTTGCCGCCTTCTCGGGCTTCAGCTCGCTCGGCCGGACGATGACGAAGCCGTCGCCCTGGAGCATCAGCTGGACCGCCTCGCCGGAGCCGCCCCGGATCATGGAGCCGACCGACTGCGAGCGGTGCAGCGACGTGTTGAGGTGGGCGCTCCAGCCCACCACCGCGTCGGTGTCGACGTACACCGGCTGCTGCTGCGTCACGGGAATGACGATCGGGCTGCCCTCGCAGATCACGGCGAGCTTGCCGTACCCGGTGAACACGCTGTTGAAGAGGCCGCCGCCGGTCATGCCGGCGCCCTTCACCGTCTTGATCTCGTACGAGAGGGTCGCGTCGAAGCACAGTACGTTGCGGCCGTTGACGGTGAGGGCGTCGCCCTGGTCTATGTCGACGATGAAGCAGTTCTGCGCCTCGTGCGCGAACCACGCCTCGCCCTGGCCGCGGACGGCCATCAGCGCCAGCCCTTCGCCGGTCACCGCGCGCTTGAGCATGCCGCCGATGCCCTGGCCCTTGCGCTCGAACTGGAGGTTGCCGCGGAAGGCGATCATCGAACCCTGCCGCGCGTGCATCTCGCCGTTGACCGCGTACTTCACCGACTTGGCGTTCTGGAGGGTCATTCCGGGCACAGTGGCCTGCTGCGCCATGTTCTCTGAGGCAAAAAGATCGCTCTTCATGCGGAGCATCCTCGCCCGGAGCCATTGCTTCCGCCAACCTCCCGGGGGAGGAGATGAGCGGTCGCCGGGCGCTGGCAGACTGGGGCCGGTGAGCGACAACGACATCCCCGAGACCCCCGGCAGCCCCTTCCGGCACGAGCGGACCGCGCGCGACGAGGCCCCGCAGTTCGTACTGCCCCTCGTCGTCCACATCGAGAAGGACGACCCGCCGGCCCGTACGGACGCCCTGGAGACGGCGGCCCGCGCGGTGCTCGTGATGCTGTCCGACGAACGGTCGCTGGGCGAGGGCGAGTGGGCCGGGGTCATGCGCCTGTGGCAGGACGCCCGGATCCGCAAGGTGGTGCGCCGGGCGCGGGGCGGCGAGTGGCGCAAGGCCGCGGCGCTGCCCGGCATCACGGTGACCGGGGACGCCGCCGAGGTGCGGGTCTTCCCGCCGGTGCCGCTCGACGGCTGGCCCAGGGAGCTGGCGAAGCTCCAGGTCTCGGGCACGGAACTGGACGACCCGCGGCCGCCCGACCCGGCCCCCGCCGGCGGCGCCGTGCTGTGGCTGAGCCCGGATGTCTCCATGTCGGCGGGCAAGGCGATGGCGCAGGCCGGCCACGGGGCCCAACTCGCCTGGTGGGACCTGCCGGAGACGGAGCGCAAGGCGTGGCGGGACGCGGGATTCCCGCTCGCGGTCCGTACCGCCGAGGCCGGGCGGTGGCGGGAGCTCACCACGAGCGGGCTGCCCATGGTGCGGGACGCGGGATTCACCGAGATCGCGCCCGGCTCGTGCACGGTGGTCGCGGACCACCCGGCGCTGCGCCGCTGACCCCGACGCGCTCCGCACGCCCTTTGAACGCGCCGACCCAGTCATACGTACCTACGAATACTTCGCAAGTAGGTTGTCCGGCCGCCCCGCAGGCGGTTGGTTCGACGGTGTAACGCATCGGCTCGGGAGACATTTTGTTGCGACGCATCAACGGAACAGCACTTATCATCGCGGCACTTGTCGCCACCATCGGCGCACTCGCCTTCCCCGTGTGGTCCTACGCGGACCGCTCGGGCACCGGCCAGGCCAACCTCAACGCCTCCTCGGTCGCGACCCAGTGGGGTCCGCTGTCCGCCACCGACCGGGATTTCCTGGTCAAGGTGCGGCTGGCGGGCCTGTGGGAGCTGCCCGCGGGGCAGCAGGCGCTCGAACGCGCCCCCAGCGAGGCGATCAAGGAGGCCGGCGACCACCTGATCGTCGGCCACACGGACCTCGACAAGCGGGCCCGCAAGGTCGCCGCCCAGCTCAACGTGCCGCTGCCCAACCAGCCCAACGAGCAGCAGCAGGGCTGGCTCAGGGAGCTGTCGGCGGCGAGCGGTCCGGAGTACGAGCGCAAGTTCGCCAACCTTCTGCGCAACGCGCACGGCAAGGTGTTCGCTCTCATAGCCCAGGTGCGGCACACCACCCGCAACGCGCTGATCCGTCAGCTCGCGAGTGACGCGAACCAGACCGTCCTGGACCACATCACCATGCTGGAGGCCACCGGCCTCGTCGACTTCGACGCCCTGGCGAACGAGGCGGCGGGCACCGTCACCGCGAGCCCCTCGGGGCCGCCGCCGCCGGACAACTCGGTGACGGTCCCCTCGCCGCCGGCCGCCGTGCCGACCGGTGAGCAGACCTTCACCTCGCGGCCGTCCGCGCAGCCCGAGGGGGAGATCGGCAGCCCGGCGGTGAACACCAACCGCCCCGAACCGGCGCCGTAACCTCAAATCAAGCTCTGAACGTCCCCTCCGGTGGGTTCGGCGGCGTGCGCCGGGGCCATCACCCCTGCACGAAGCGCGGGAGGGGGAGACATGGAGCGTCTCGGTACGGGGATCGGCTGGCGGCCGGAGATCGCGGAAGCGGTGGAGGGGCTGCCCGGCGTCGACTGGGTGGAGGCGGTGGCGGAGAACCTCTGCCCCGGCCACCTCCCCGACTCCCTGCTGCGCCTGCGCGCCCGCGGTACGACGGTGATCCCGCACGGCGTCTCGCTCGGCCTGGGCGGCGCGGACCGCCCGGACCCGGGACGCCTGGCGGACCTGGCGGCGACGGCGGAGGCCCTGGGCGCGCCGCTCGTCACGGAGCACATCGCGTTCGTACGGGCGGGCGGCCCCCTCACGGCGAGCCCGCGGCTGGAGGCGGGGCACCTGCTGCCGGTGCCCCGCACCCGCGACGCGCTCGACGTGCTGTGCGAGAACGTCCGGATCGCCCAGGACTCGCTGCCGGTGCCGCTGGCGCTGGAGAACATCGCGGCGCTGGTCGCCTGGCCCGACGAGGAGATGACGGAGGGCCAGTTCCTGGCCGAGCTGGTGTCCCGGACCGGCGTGCGCCTCCTGATCGACGTGGCCAACCTCCACACGAACCGCGTGAACCGGGGCGAGGACCCCGCCAGGGCGCTCGACGAGCTGCCGGTGGAGGCGATCGCGTACGTCCACGTGGCGGGCGGCATCGAGAAGGACGGCGTCTGGCACGACACGCACGCCCATCCCGTGACCCGGCCGGTCCTCGACATCCTGACGGACCTGCGCTCCCGCACGGACCCCCCGGGCGTCCTGCTGGAACGCGACGACGACTTCCCCGCGCCGCACGTGCTGGCATGCGAACTGGACGAGATCCGCGCGGCGCTGGCGCGCGGGGCCGCCGGTGGGCGCCGGTCCCGTCGACCGCTGGCGGCGGCCGGGGCGGCCGCCCCGGCTTCGGGGAGGGGGCACGCGGCGCGGCCGACCCCGGGCCGTGCCGGGTCCGTACGGAAGGACGCTCCCCGGTCTCTCGTACCCGCGCCTGCGCCCGTGCCCGCGTCCGTGCCCGTGCCCGTGCCCGCCCCCCGGCCGGCCGGGGCGGCGGCGCCGGGCGGTGGCGCCCGTACCCGGGTCGCCGTGGGGCAGGTCGCGTTGCTGTCCGCCCTCGTGGCCGGGACGCCGGCCCCCGCCGGCTTCGACTCGGCCCGCCTGCGCGTCCAGAGCCGCGCGCTGGCCGGGAAGCGGGCCGACGTCGTCGCCAAGGTCGCGCCCGAACTGCCGGAGATCCTGGGTTCGGAGTACCGCACCGCGTTCCTCACGTACGCCAGGTCCCGCCCCATGTCCGCGGGTTACCGGCGGGACGCGCTCGACTTCGCCGAGCACGTGCTGGCCACCGGCCGGCCGGCGGACGGGGCCGCGCGCACGCGGCTGACCCACTGGTGGCAGGACCGCGCGGCCCCGCGCCCGCCCCGCCGTACGACCCGACTCCTCCGTGCGGCGCGTGCCGCACTCGTCCGGAAGTGACGCGCCGATGACCATGACCGTTGTCGCCCTGCTCATCACGTCCGCCGTGGTGGCCTCCTGTGTCGTCCTGCTCCGGGGCGTCTCGGCCCTGCACCGCTCCGCCGACGGCGGCCCCGCCCCGACCCTGGACCTCATGGAGGCCGCGTTCCTGAACGGCGGCCCCTCCCGGGCCGTGGACGTCGCCCTCACCACGATGTACTGCGACGGCCGCCTCGCGATCGGCGGCCCCGGCATCGCCTCGGCCAGGAGCGCCGTCGCGCACGACCCGGTGGAGCGGGCCGTGCTCACCGGCCTGGCCGCCGCCCCCAACGGCGCGCTGCACCATCTGCGGCACGCCGTGATGCGCGACGCGGCGGTGCAGGAGATCGGCGACAGCCTCGCGTTCCGCGGCCTGATGGTGCCGCCGGGAGCCGGGCGCGGGTTGCGCACCGGCGGCACGATCCTCGCGCTGCTCTGCGTGGTCGGACTCCCCTTCACCGGCGTGGCGGCCGGCGTGGCGGGCTTCGCCGGGCAGCCCGTCGGCGTGTTCCTCGCCCTGGTCCTGCCCAGCCTGCTCGCGGGCGTCATCTGCGGCTCGGTCGGCGCGACGAGGGCGGGCGCCCGCGTCACCCCGGCGGGCCGGGCGGCGGCCACGGCGTACGCGGTCGCGTACGCGTACTGGACAGGCCCGGGACACCTCGTCGCGGTGCAGGGCCTGCGGGCGCTGCCCGACCCCGTGCTCCAGGACCAGCTGCGCACAGCGGCGCGGCTGACCCCCGGCCGGCCGCGCACCACGGGCGGCGTCCCGTCGGCGGGCGCCGACCAGACCTCCTACGCGGCGGCGGCGATGGTCTGGTGCGCCGGCTCGGTCTCGGGCCATTCGAGCTGCGGCAGCTCGGGGGACGGCGGTTCCGGGCGGGGCGGATCGAGCTGCGGGTCGGGCTCCGGGTCGAGCTGCGGTTCCGGCTCCGGCTCCAGTTGCAGTTCCGGCTCGAGCTCGAGCTCCAGTTGCAGTTCCGGTTCGAGCTCGGGCTCCAGCTGCGGCAGCAGCTCCTGACCGGCGACCCGACGCACCCACCGGGCAGGGTCACTCGCAGCGGGTGCAGTTCCGGTTCGAGCTCGGGCTCCAGCTGCGGCAGCAGCTCCTGACCGGCGACCCGACGCACCCACCGGGCAGGGTCACTGGCCGCGGGCAAGGGCGCGGCGGCGCACGCCCCGGCCCCGCTCACGGACCGCCGGGCCGCCCCGCCGCCGCCGGCCGCGCGCGGTCACCCCGGACGCCCGCACGCAATGTCGACCGTCCGCACCCGCGTGCCGCCCCCGCGACCCGTCGGGGTCATTGGCCCCGACACCGCCCCCCGGTGCTTTACATCGCCAACTGCCCCGCCAAGTATCCCTTTTGTCCTGCACCTGTACGAAGGGAACGCGATGAGAGCACTGGCGATGTACGGGACCCTGGCATCCGCCGGCTCCCTGGTCCTGACCGCCCTCGTCGCCGCCCCCGCGGGCAGCGCCGAGTCCCCCGCGTCCCCCGAGGCCCGCGGCACCGCGCTCGCCGCCCACCGCGCGGCCGCCGCCGGCATCGCCTTCGGCGCGTGCCCGAAGTCGGAGGGCCTGCCCGGACACATCAGGTGCGGCACGGTCGAGGTGCCCCTCGACTACGCCGACCCCGACGGCCGCCGCATCTCGCTGACCGTCAGCCGCGCCCGTGCGACGGGCAGGCCCGCCGCGCGCCAGGGCGCGCTCGTCTACAACCCGGGCGGCCCCGGCGCCTCCAGCATGTTCTTCCCCATGGCGGGCGTGCTGCCCGAGTGGAAGAAGACCGGGGCGGCGTACGACCTCGTCGGCTACGCCCCGCGCGGCGTCGGCCGCTCCGCCCCGCTGTCGTGCCAGGACCCGTCGCAGCTCGTGCAGGCACCCAGCGACGCCCCGACGTACCCCTCGCACGCGTACAAGCAGGAGCGGATCGCCCGCGCGAAGGCGTACGCCGACGGCTGCGCCCGCAGGGCGGGCGGCGCGCTGCGCCACTACACGTCGCTCAACAACGCCCGCGACCTGGACGTGCTGAGGGCGGCGCTGGGCGAGAAGAAGCTGACCTTCATGGGCGCGTCGTACGGCACCTACTTCGGGGCGCTGTACGCGACGCTCTTCCCCTCCCACGTGCGCCGCATGGTGTTCGACTCGGCGGTCAATCCCGACCCGGAGCAGATCTGGTACCGCAACAACCTGGACCAGTCGCTCGCCTTCGAGGGGCGCTGGAAGGACTTCCGCACCTGGGTCGCCAAGCACCACAGGACCTACCGCCTCGGCGCCACGCCCGACGAGGTCCTGGCGAGCTACGAGAGGGTGCGCGCCGGCCTCGCCCGCCGGCCGGCGGGCGGCAGGGTGGGGCCGGGCGAACTCCAGGCGGCGCTGCTCGGCGCCGGTTACTACGACGACTACTGGGCGATGCGGGCCACCGCGCTGTCGGAGTACCTGAAGGGCAATCCGAAGCCCCTGATCGACCAGGCCTCACCGAGGTCCGGGTCGGCGCGGGCCGACGAGAACAGCAAGGCCGTCTACACCGCCGTCGAGTGCAACGACGCGGCCTGGCCGGCCGAGTGGTGGGTGTGGGACCGGGACAACAGCCTGCTCGCGGCGCGCGCGCCGTTCGAGACGTGGGACAACGCGTGGATGAACCTGCCGTGCGCGTACTGGAGCGCTCCGCGCCAGGAGCCCCTGGACGTCGGCGCGGGGCCGGGCGAGCTGCCCCCGACGCTGATCCTGGCCGCCGAGCGGGACGCGGCGACGCCGTACCGGGGGGCGCTGGAGCTGCACCGGCGGCTGGCGGGGTCCGCGCTGGTCACGGAGCGGGACGCGGGGACGCACGGCATCGGCGGCGGCGCGAACAGGTGCGTGAACGGTCATCTGGAGACGTACCTCCTGACCGGTCGGACGCCGGTGCGGCGCGCGGAGTGCGCGCCGCACCGGGAGCCGAACCCGGTGTCGCTGGACGAGCGGGCAGTGGCGAAGGAGCCGGCGCCCGCCGTCTGATCTTCCGGGTCGGGGGTGGTGGGCCGCCGCTCAGGCGAGGCCCGCCACCAGGTCTGCGACGGACTTGCGGCGGCCCGTGTAGAAGGGCACCTCTTCGCGCACGTGCATGCGCGCCTCGGAGGCGCGCAGGTGGCGCATCAGGTCGACGATGCGGTACAGCTCGTCGGCCTCGAAGGCCAGCAGCCACTCGTAGTCGCCGAGCGAGAACGAGGCGACCGTGTTGGCGCGCACGTCCGGGTAGCCGCGCGCCATCTTGCCGTGGTCCGCGAGCATGCGGCGGCGGTCCTCGTCGGGCAGCAGGTACCAGTCGTACGAGCGCACGAAGGGGTAGACGGAGACGTAGTTGCGCGGCGTCTCGTCGGCCAGGAACGCCGGGATGTGCGACTTGTTGAACTCGGCGGGGCGGTGCAGCGCCATGTTCGACCAGACCGGCTCCAGCGCGCGGCCCAGCCTGGTCCGGCGGAAGAGGTTGTACGCCTCCTGGAGCTGGTCGGCGGTCTCGGCGTGCCACCAGATCATGACGTCGGCGTCGGCGCGCAGCCCCGACACGTCGTACGTGCCGCGCACGGTGACGTCCTTGGCGGCGAGCTGGTCGAACAGCTCCTGGACCTCGTCGGCGAACCCGGCGCGGTCCTCCGGCAGCGCGTCACGCAGCTTGAAGACGGACCACAGGGTGTAGCGGATGACGTCGTTGAGGTCCTTCGCCTTCTTGCCGGCGTTGGGGCCTCGGGGGGATGTCACAGTCTCCGGAGCATCAGTCATGTCCCTATTCTCCCGCCTCGTGATCCGTGCCTCGCGCCGGGTCCGGGGTGAGCATGATCTCGTCGGCGGCGCGCAGGCCGCTCGCGACGCACGCGGGGATGCCGACGCCGTCGTACGCCGCCCCGCAGACCCGCAGTCCGGGCAGCTTCGCCACTTCGTCGCGCACCCGCGCGACCCGGTCGGGGTGGCCGACGGGGTACTGCGGCAGACCGCCGATCCAGCGGGTGACCTCGGTGGCCACGGGCCGGGCGGCGAGGCCGGTGGCGGCGGCGAGGTCGCTCAGGGAGGCGTCCACCAGCTCCTCGTCCTCGCGGTGCAGGTGCTCCTCCTCGCCGTAGCGGCCGATGGAGGTGCGCAGGAGGAACAGGTCGGGGGCGGCGGCGTCCACCCATCCCCACTTGCGGGTGGAGAAGGTGGACGCCTTGATCGTGCGCCCGTCCACCGGCGGCACCAGGAAGCCGGAGCCGGCCGGCAGCCCTTCGGCGTCGCGGCGCCGGAAGGCCATGGTGACCAGGGCCATGGACGCGTACTCGACGGCGGACAGCTCGGCGGCCGCGGCCGGCGACTCGGCGGCGAGCAGCGCGGAGGCCGCCCAGGCGGGCGCCGCGAGGACCACGGAGTCCGCGGCGATCACCCGCTCGTCGGTGCGCACCCGCCAGCCGTCCGGTCCCCGGGTCAGGCCGATCACCGGGGTACGGAGGAGGACTTCGCCGCCCAGCGCCCGCACGGCGTCGGCGACGGCGTCGGGCAGGGTGCCGACACCGCCCTCGACGCCCATGAAGACGGGCCCGTCCTGCTGCTTCCCGGCGGCCCGGCGCTGGATGTCCCGCACCCCGTCGAGGAGCGAGTCGTGCGTCCGCGCGGCCTCGAAGAGCTGCGGTACGGCGGCGCGCATCGAGGTGCGGTACACGTCACCGGCGTACACCCCGCCCAGCAGCGGTTCCACCAGCCGGTCGACGACCTCCCGGCCGAGGCGGGCCGCGACGTACGCGCCGAGCGCGATGTCGTCGCCCACTTCGGTGCGCGGGAGTTCGCGGTCGCGGCGCATCCGCGCCAGGCCGTCGGCGGAGAGGACTCCGCCGAGCACCTCCGGGTCGCCGGGCACGCCCATCACGTGGCCCTTGGGCATCGGGGTGAGCGCGCCCCGGTTCCACAGCGACGCGGTCGCGGTGGCCGGCGGTTGGAGCCGCCCGCCGAGGCCCGCCTCGCGGGCGAGGGCGACCGCCTCGGGCCGCCGGGCCAGCATCGACTCGGCGCCCAGGTCGACGGTGACGCCCGCGACCTCGCCGGTCAGCAGCTTGCCGCCGAGCCGGTCCGTCGCCTCCAGCAGCGTCACGCGCGCACCGGCGCCGACGAGCCGGTGGGCGGCGGCGAGTCCAGAGATGCCGCCGCCGATGACGACGACATGGCCCGTACGAGATTCCACGTTCATGGGTCCACTCTCTCAAACCCTGATCGAGTCCTGACCGTGACCGCTTCGGGACCGTGGAACGGCAACCCCCTCCCCCACCTCGTACGTCGAACCGGCAACACTCACCACGACGTTCGGGGGGAACCGACATGCGTGCAGCACGTACGTCCGGTCACCGGTCCACCAAGGTCCTCGCGGCCGCTCTGCTCACCGCGTCGCTCGCGGTCGGCGGCTGCGGGGCGAACGACGACAGCGGGGCCGGAGACAGCAGCCACAAGGGCGTGGCGGCCGACTCCAAGGGCGGGGGGCAGGAGCAGGCGGCGCCGGGCAGCCGCGCGGACACCGCTTCGGGGGCCGGGGCGCGGAACCCGGCCGGCGCGGCCGGGGCGAAGAAGCCGCCGCTCGCCAAGAGCCATGTGATCCGCACCGCGACGCTGTCCGTCGAGGTCGAGAGCGCGACGAAGGCGCTGGCCACGGCGCGTACGGCGGCCGAGAAC
Organism: Streptomyces sp. NPDC054887; assembly: GCF_053610585.1. Taxonomy (NCBI): domain Bacteria; kingdom Bacillati; phylum Actinomycetota; class Actinomycetes; order Kitasatosporales; family Streptomycetaceae; genus Streptomyces; species Streptomyces sp. NPDC054887. The sequence continues at coordinate 17,985 of NZ_JBSGYQ010000094.1, forward strand.
GCCGGCGGCATCGTCGGCAACGAGACCACCGAGCGGATCGACGACAGCCACGTGTACGCCCGCATCGTGCTGCGCGTCCCGCAGGAGGAGTACGACGGCGTACTGAAGGAGCTCTCCGGTACCGGCAAGCTGCTCAGCCGCAAGGCCGGCGCCAAGGACGTCACCGAGCAGGTGGTGGACGTCGAGAGCCGCGTCAAGTCGCAGCGGACCAGCGTCGCGCGGGTGCGGGAGATGATGGACCGGGCCACGAAGATCAGCGATGTGGTCATGCTGGAGGGGGAACTGAACACGCGTCAGACGGAGCTGGAGGCGCTGCTCGCGCAGCAGGCGTCGCTGAAGGACCGTACGAGCCTGGCGACCATCACGCTGGAACTCTCCGAGCCCGAGGCGGCCGAGAAGGCCGAGGACGAGGACCCCGGATTCCTGGACGCGCTCGCGGGCGGCTGGGACGCGTTCGTCACGACCCTGAAGTGGGTGGCGATGGCGCTCGGCGCGGTGGCCCCGTTCGCCGGCGCGCTCGCCCTGCTGTACGTCCTGTGGCGGCTGGTGCGCGGCCGGGTGCCGCAGCGGCGGACGGCCGTGCCGGCGACCGCCACCGGCATGGGCGCGACGGCCGCTCCGTACCCGGCGGCCGGGCCCGCGGCGCCGGGCGGGGAGGCGACGCCCGGGCCGGGGCCGCGGGGGTAGCGCTTAGCGTGTCCTCGGACGTGACGGCCGACCGAGGGGACACGCATGGCAGCGGCGGAACGACTGGTGGTCATCGGCGGCGGCGGCGGGGGGCTGTGCCGCCCGGCGCCAGGCCCCCCGGCGCGGGGGC
>NZ_JBSGYQ010000095.1:0-18664 GCF_053610585.1 Streptomyces sp. NPDC054887
CCATGGGGCTTGCTTGAGCCGGATGCGGGGAAAGCTCGCACGTCCGGTTCTGAGGGGGCCGGGGATCAGCAATGGTCTCCGGCTACCCGACCACACCCGAACATCTCACTCGTCGGGCTTGGGCGGGGTATCAGTACTCGAGGTCGAGGTAGTCGATGTCGGTGATGTCGACGGTGAGGCTTTGGGCGCGGCGGCCGTTGTCCTTGAAGTACTGCTCGTGCAGTCCCAGCGCGACGATGTTCTTGAGGTCCTCTCTGACGAAGCTGCGTGATACCCAGCACGCCGGCCGGGCGGTGCCGGGGTTCGACCTGGCGGTGATGGACGAGGCGCACCGGATCGCGGGTCAGGCGGAGAAGAACCCGGCAGCTCGCCGAGGTCACCGGCGCGAACTGGTCACGGCCAATGGACTGCCGATAGGACACCTGGAGCAGCGCAGCACACGCTTCTACCAAACTTCCGGGGCGGCGGCGTCGATCATCTGGGCGCCGAGTGCCGCTGCGCCGCTGGAGGGGTGTCGATGAGCGGCGCTTTCGAAAGCCACCCAACTATCGCAACTATGATAGTTGGGTTAGGGTGAGGGGATGGAGCCGAAGACGTACACGACGATCGACCTCCGCAGGCAGATGGGCGAGATCCTCGACCGGACCCGGATCGCAGGCGAGCCGGCCGCCATCACGCGCAAGGGCAAAACCCTCGCCTACCTCGTGCCTGCCGAATGGTTCGAGCAGTACATGGCACAGCACCCGACAGCCTCCGGCGCCGACCAGGACGCGGCCTGACCAGGCCGGACAACAGGCAGACCAGGAGCCCTCTCGTCATGACAGCGCAGCCGATCCACTTCGACGGCCCCGGCGGTGACCGGCCCCGCCCGGTGCCACCCATGCCCGAACGCACCCCGCAGGCCCTGCGCCTGGCCATCCAGGAACACGCCCCGCATCTGCTGCCCGACTTCAAGGCGCACTGGCGCCGCGCGATCGCTGACACCTTCAATCTCACCCCGGTACCAGCCTTCATGCGCCTGTGGTGGACTCAGTACGCCATCGCCCGCGATCCCAACCTGGAAGGACACCTGCGCGACCTCGAAGCCCGAGCTGTGAAGTCCGAGGACGCCCAGGAGTCCGCCGCCCTCCTGGCCGAGTACAGCCGGCTGCGCCACCAGGCATCCGCCGTGGAGCCCGGCCGGTGAGCGATGAGCTCCCACGCCCTCCCTGGAAGATGGACTGGACGGCAGAGGCCCTCCATGACTTCGAGAGCATGCCCGAGGACGGGAAGCAGCTGTTCCTGGCGGCCCGGGCCGAGCTGATCACAGCATCGGATCCGTACTACCGGGGCATCGACGCCGACGCGTCCCTGCCGCACTGGCTCACCGTCCGCCCACTGGCCTCGACCAGTCCGGATCTGATCGGCCGCGCAGTCGCCCAGGCGACGCCATGGGCGCAGCCGCCCGAGCAGATAGCCGGATGTAGTCGAGCTGCTCGCGCCGTTCCGGCGGCATCGCCCCGGTCCAAGATGCTCTCCTGCACAGGTGCGGCGTCCTCGACCGCCGAGGTGCTTCACGCCCGGTACGCGGCCCGGTTGCCCGCCTCGCTGGACCAGCTCGCCGGACCGAAGCTCGGCGTGGTGGAGCTGCCGTTGCACGTCGCCTGGTCCGGACTGCACGCCTACGACCTGGAGCGCTCACGCCTACGCATGGGCCTGTACCGCACGTCCTGGCCGAAGGGCAGCACGAGGACATCGTGACCCTGCTCAACCGCGACCTCCTCCTGGCCCAGTGGCCCGTCCTGCGCACCCTGGTCAGCTGGCGCTTGCGGCAGGTCTGGGAGGAAGCCTTCCCCGAGCTGCCGACCGCGGGATCAGGCGCCGCGTGACACTGAGCGACCTGCACCGCCGGCTCCTGGCCGCCGTCATCGACATCGGCTCCCCTTTCCCTTTCGTCCTTACCGGCGAGTACGCGTCCAGGCCCACAGTCTCGTCGAGCGCCTGAGCCAGGACCTCGTCGTCGCCACCGACAACCCGGCTCCAATAGTGCAGATCATCGTCAGCTAGGAACAGGGCCTGGTCTCGCAGGGCTGGCAGGTGCGTGTAATTGCGGTAGACGCACTGTCGGCCCGCCTGATCGCTGCGGACCCGGACACCGGCGAAGAGGTGCAAAGTCTGCGCCGTGAGGTCTTGTGAACGTGTCCGCGCCCTATTGCGTGGACACGGGTGCTGCGGTCAAGTACTCGGCGATCTTCGCGTCCAGTACATCGGCTGCTTGGCGATGGGGTGAGTCGGGGGTGAGGCCGAGGGTCGCCAGGACGTCGCACTCCACCTGGAGATAGGGCAGCGTCTCTGCGGTTACTTCGGGGAAGCGGGCCGCTGTGGGGTACTGCATCCTCTGAGCGCTACCTCGCACGGCGTCCACGACGGAACCCAGGTAGTTGTCAAGATGACCCACCACGGCCCGCGTGTTGACCGAGTCTCCTTGCTCGAGAAGCCTTTGGCGAACCCCGGGGCGAAAATCGAAGGTGACGGTTGCCCACTCCGGTGCATGTGGTGAGCCCCCACGGACCATGCGCAGAAGGCCGCTGGTCAAAACCGCTGACAGGTCCCGGGGGCTGGCCCACGGCAGCATCTCCGCTGCGATCATCTGCATGATGTGCCGGTTGAGCGGTGCAGCTGCAAGGGCGACAGCCAAGCGGAACGACGTGTCGCTGGCAGCTGTACGGAACTCAGCCACAAGACTGCTGGGGTCGCTGAGACTGTCCAGGGAGGGCGCGGGGTGCGGTACAACAGGCTTTTGGGCCAACTCGGTTGGTAGCAGAGCCACTTGTTGACGTGCCCACTGGGTGTTGAAGACCATAAGCTGCACCCACTGCTCAAGCCAGCCCTTCCGCAGCTCCAGTACGGGAATGGTCAGGTCCACCACCTCCTCGCCGACACCATCTGACAAAAGGTCTGCCATGGGGGCGGGGGGCTGAGAGAGGAGGCGGCTGTTCGGGCAGCCGGCGAAGCCGGCCCGCAGTTTGCGCGGCTGGGTACGTATGGCGGACAGTTTCCAGCTCTGGTACGGCAGAACGTGAAGAACGGCCACGGGACGGAGCGCGGCCCACTTCGTCAAACACTCCCAGAGCTGTGGGCGCCGCCAGGTCGTGCCTACACCGTCAGTAATGACGAAGATCATTTTGCGTCGCTGCGGTTTGTCGGCAGTGCTCAAGCCCAGGGCGTCGACCATCGCCAGATCGACCGGGCTGCCGGCGGCAGACGGTTCGATCTTCAGGACATGGACATCACGGAACAACGGTAGTTCGTACGCACACGCGGCGAACCTGTTCACCGTGGGATACCAGGCCGACATGGACGGACCGGTATCAACGACAAGGACCAATTCCCACACGGGAGGAGTGACCGGCTGAGTCCGCGGTACAGGCTCGGTCGGAGGGACATAGACATCGCGCGCTGCGGGCGACGGAGCCGCGTGCGGGCTGAGCCGGCTGAGTTCCGAGAGCGCGTTGGCGCAGGCATCAGCGTAATCCAGTGGCAGAGCCGGCCACTTGTCCGGTGCGACATCGAATACTGGAGCAAGGCCGGTCAGCCCCACAGAGATCTCGGCAGGCGCGGCCGTGACGTGCCATGACCTGGGTTGCGGATTGTTCACGGGGCCGGAACCTCGTCGGGGGCGATGAGGCGGTTCAGGACAGGAAGCGGCCTGTCGGGGTCATCCCACAGCAGCGTCACCTCTGACACACCCGCTTCGTCCCTCGCCCGAAGATCCTCCACGCGGCGCGGCAGATCCCTCAGTGGACCACGCCGGATCACCTCGTGCGCCAGACGGCGGAAGGTTTCGGAACAGTCCTGACGGTGCCACAACACAGCGGGCTCACCGGACTGAATGGCCTCCTCCAGCTCCCGCCGCCCCTGTGGCGCGGTCGGAGGGCTGCTGAGTACCAACGGCTCCCGGTCCGCGTCCCGCATCACAGGTGCTGAGAGGGGCTCCACCGCCGGGGCACCATCATCCCCCAGGCCCGCACTCATAAGGCTTGTCCACCGCTCACGCAGGGACGCGTCCCAGTGCGGCCACTTCAGCCGATCCAAGCTGCGTACCAGCACACGGTACTGACCGGGGGAGTTCTGCGATGCGGGCATGCACCAGTCTCTGACAGGCTCGTTCACCAGCTCCATGGGCAGCCAAAACTCGACAGTCAGATGGGAACGCGCACTGCGCGGGGCCAGGGTGTGCCGTAGTTTGCCCGCAACGGCTGTGGCGATGTCCTTCACGTGCAGGCGGGTGTCCTCGTCTCTCAATGCAGGCCACTTCAGGGATCCTCCGTCGTGGTGCCACACGCGGAGAATGTAGACGTCGCTCTCCAACCCGTCCGGCAAGAACACGAACATCGCTCTGGGCTCGCCATCACGTGCCGAGGGCAGCGCGGAGGCAGCCTTGCGCCGGCAGTCGGCCAAGGCTCCTTCCAGGTTCCATTCAGAGGCGCGGGCCTGAGTCCAGGCCTGGAGGCCTGGACGCTGCGCTTCGTCTGCGGCAGCCAGGTACTCGAGGAAGGACATGAAGGGTGGAAGACCACTGCGTGGCGCATTCCGTCGCATGAGATGCAGCAGGATCTGCCACGCGTCGGTGCACCGCGCGGGCAGTGGCGCCGGCAACGGTTGCATGGAGGCCGTCGCGATGGAGTGCACGTCGTCGGCGGAGGTGCCCCGCAGCAGCTCCTGCAGCTTCTGCAGCTCTTGTTGTGGGACCTTCGAACTGGCCAGCCACAGGTCGCAAAGCGTTCGAAGTCGTTGCGAAACGGCGGTGTCACCTTCCATCAGTTCCACTGCTTCAGCGAGAGCGTCCGTTGCCTCGACGGCCGTGCATCGCTCGACGAGATGCATGAACAGTTCCCGGTCAGCCCCCCCTGGGGCGTAGGGGTAGGTGATCGGCGTTCGTAACCTTCTTTCCAAAAGCGTAGCGAGCATCTGCTTGGCTACGACACTGGAGAGAAACTGCGCCTTCGCTAGCTCGTCCACGATGGCTCGCTGGACGATCAGCGTCGACCTGTCTGTGGTCGCCGCTGCGTTATCCGACGGCTCACGGTACTCAATTCGTGCCACGGCTCTTCCCCCCTGAGAAGGTGCTGTTCTCCGTGCCGGCGGCGTGCCTTCCTGCCCATGACTGTCCCGGAAGCAACGCCCCCGCGCCTAGGGACATTTCCGCTGAACTCCCAAACCAGATCCCGGCAACTTGACGGTTTTCAACTGCACCATCGCCCTCTCGGGCGACAATGAGTGCATGGGGGATGCCAGTGCACTCGCTGCTTGGGCTGCGGCCGCGACCAGCGTCGCGACCTTGGTTGTAACGACGGTCGTCGGAGGCCGCCGCGACCACCGGCGATGGGCCCGGGAGGCCCTCGCCGACGCGTTCGTCCAATTCCTCGAAGCCAGCTGGCGCCACTCCGACGCCCTTCGTGCTCTGCCGCCGGAGACGCCGGCAGACCCGGACCTGGCGCGAAGCGACTACGCCGAGATGCGCAGCCAGCTCACGCGACTGCGCCTCCTGGCTTCGGACAGCGTGCTGGGTGCCGGTGAGGCCTTGCTCCGACGCCAAAGGGAACTCGAGCGAGCTGACCCGTCCCACCGCCAGGAGGCCCTGGCCCGCGTGTCCGCAGGACGACGCCAGCTGGTCGACTGTGCCAAACGAGACATGGGACTTCCCAAGTAGCCCACAGTGATCACACTTGAACATACCGCCTCAGAGTGTTCTGGGTGTTGTCCCGGATTTCCGTCAACACAGCTCGAGTGGACGCCGGGAGCTTGGTATCCCGCAGACGTCGGGTGATCCAAGTAGCGATGTCCAGGTGCAGCTTTTCACCCGCGCCGGTGGATGGCCGCGGTATCCAGTGGCTTACGACGTTGCGCGCCGCCTGTTCAAGAATTGGGTCCTGCATCCACAGCAGCGTCGAGAACAGCGGGCGCCAATTCTTCCCGTAGGCCAGAGACACGCAGTGTGCGCGCTGCACGCTCCTGTGGTACTCGTGTGCCCCGCTGAAAACCGGTGACAATGAGGTAGGACCGTCATCAGCCTCTGGCCTGCCCCCCTCATCCAGCTGTCGGGCGATGAACCCGAGATAGCCGACAGCTGCGATGGCATGGGCAGCAAGGGAGACTTCGATGCGCCCGTGCACACCGTGCGAATGAGTGATGACCTCTCGCAGGTTGTACTCGCTCGTTGCTACCTTCTGGACGAAGTCCAAGACGTCGAGGTCGTACAGGCCCGCGCTTGCCGCCAGGAGCACGTACTCGTGGGCCTCGACTCCGTCAGGGCTTGTGGGTTTGAGGTCCTTCAGCACCTTGCGCATGTCTTCGCTCAGGGCGACCGGTTGGCACCGAGGGGCATCCAGCAGCACGTCAACACTGCCCAACAAGGAGCGAAGGGTGTCCTTGTCGAGACGCTTCTCCTCTAAGAACCGGCCGGTCTCGGCGCGCATCGGCAGTATGCGCCGCCAGGCGGTGCACCAAGGCCAGTGCACCGCCTGTTCCTCAAGGCCATGCGTGACCAGCGCTTGGTGCACCCGAACGGCCAGCTGAAGCCCTTCGGATTCGTCCAAAGCCCTGGCCGCAGAGACAAGACTGGCCAAAGGCTCCACCATGTCCGGTGCAAGGGTGCTGAGATAGGGCTCGATCAAAGAGCTGAGGTCGGCCACGTCCGATGGCTGCAGGCAGTGAACGAACGCCGCTACGAGGGCCAGACGCTCGGCGGAGGGCGGCTGAGCGAGCTTGCGCAGCAGTGGCGCTTCGACAATCTCGCCGGCCGCCAGGAGCCGGTGCGCGGCGATGATCGCCGTCCAGACCTCCCCCGCAGAGGCCAGCTGCTCTCTCCAGATGTCCGGTGATCCCGCATTGAGGAGGGCTGCTGCCACGAGGTCCGGGTCGGGGGACTGTTGCAGGATGTCGGCCGCCGTACTGAGCATCCGGGGCCACTCCGAGCTTTCTGCCAGTCCCGCCCTGAAGCGATACCGCAGCAAGATACTCACGTCCCCCTGCGTGGCGCAGTATCCGAGGAGCGCCATGCGCTCCTCGTTGAGCTCTTTTGCCTGCGCCGTCGCTGCAGTCTGCGCGAGCTGGACATCGATCTCAGTCATGCGGTCTTTGCACGCCGCCGCATATACCCCTCTGAGCGTCTGATCAGGCAGCACCCCCAGGTCTTCCAGTGCCTCCCATGCCTCGTGGACGACCGGCCAGGGGCGGGCGGGAACGACGTGTGACCAGGCGTAGCCCGTCAGTTCGTGCAATCCGACCGTTCGCACACTTCTCAAAGCCCTTACAACGACCGGCGCCGGCTTTCGCGTACCTGTCTCGAGCAGTTGCTGCAGCACGCTCCGGAGCGCGGCCATAGCCCCGGGCACAAACCATTGACTCATCATCACCAGGCCGTCCAATGCTGCAAGGACGGCCTCCTCCTGGCCACCGCTGCAGGCCACCTCGGCGAGCACGTCCATGGCTTCGCGGTCACCGTACTTGGCAAGGGCGTAGGCAGACTGCTGCCACGCGGGCCTGCCGCTACTCGGGCTTTGCAGCACTTCGCGCTGGGCTGCGAGAAAGGCACGGCGGTTCTCCGCAAAGCTGGCTGCCCGGGTCTCAGGGATCGCCTGCAACAGCAGCGCTCCGTACCAAGGGCTGGCATCCACTGCTATCTCGAGTACAGCGGAGACGGTCTGCGACGCGGTGTCCGGGTCGGCCACCAGGAGAACTGCCGCATCGCGCCAGCTGAACGCGAGAATGCGTTCTCTGACTCCAGCCAGGTCGCCCCTGGCGTCCTCCGCCAGTGCGGCGGCCGCACAGTAGGCGTGAACGAGCGGATTGCAGAAAGAGATCCGTGACTCCTCGGCGACGAGGGCAGTCGTGTCCACCAAGGCGATGAGCGTCTCGTTTGCACGAGGCTCCTGCTCCTCCTGAAGCTCGGCCAGTGCCGTCGCACGCTCCAAGAAGCTCCCGTTGCCCATTTTGCGCACCAGCGCCTTGAGCAAGCCCATCGGATTCTGCGTCGAGTCGTGGGGTGGACGGAACGATCCCAACAGATGCGAGACGTAGTCGTGCACCAAGGCGCCTGGGTTGACCGGCACCACACCGTGTTCCTGGTAGTGCCTGACCAGCATGGACAAGAAGAGAGGCTTGCCTGCAAGGTCACGAAGAGCAACCGCCTCGGGATCTTTGAACAGGCGGTGTTCCAGCGTCGTGCCGCTGCGGGGAGCACCGCTGTGTGCCAGCTCCTCACGGATGTAGTTGCGAGCCTGCCGTTCTCTGACCTTATGAATGGCGATGGCCGGCCACCCGAAAAGCTCCGGCTGGTAGTCCAACGTCCGCTGGCACACGACGACTCGCAGGTCCGGCTCCAGATCGCGGACCTTCTTTAGCCACGCAGCCACCGTACGCAACTGATCGCGGTCCACCTTGTGGAGCTTGTCCACCGTCAGGTGGACCACACCCATCTTGAGCAATCCCTGCATGCGGGCTTCCGTCAGTTGCTCCCCAGGCGCCAGTTCGCTGAGGATGCATGCGGGCGTGGGCTGCGGAGTTCGGCTCAGGATCTTACTCAGCCTTTGGGCTGTTGCAGCCAAGGGAAGCCCAGCCGGGGCAGCCATCTCCGGCACTGTGCACGCCTGAAGCAAGCAGGACCGAAACTCACGCGTTACAGCGGTCTTGCCCGATCCAAAGTCTGCGATTACCACGACCGCTGCGTGCTGCTGCAGCAACGCCAGACAGCTTTCCGGTGCCAACGCGAGCGCACCCTCGCCCTGCTGGACGTAGGGCTCGCCTGGGGCCAGGACACGTCCGGACAGATCAATGTAGCTGCACATCCCGTACTGTGATGGCTTTTCCTTCTTGTCCTCCTCGCATTGGTCCTGTAACTCCTTGACGATAGGAGACAAGGGGCCGGCGAGCATGCGCAGGGAAATTTCAGAGGCGTCCTCGCGCGAGGCTTCACCTGCGACGGACGCCTCAAGAAGAAGATCGACATCAGCCCATGTGTACCTGTCCTCCGACGACAGGAAGATGTCCCTGACGGCCTGCGCATGCCGAGAACTGCACCGGGCCAAGATCTCCTGCGAACCGCCGCGCAGGGCCTCCGAAGCAACACCGGCAACGGCTACCGACGCTTTGACCTGCGCAGAGGACTGGTCGGAGGCGGACCACTTCAAAGTTCGGCAGGCCGCGAGCGTCAGTTCCTGAAAGTAGTGCTCCGGTCCGCTCTGGCCCACAGACCTCCGCGCGACACGGAGGGCCGCCCGCCGCACTTCCCACATCAGCGCGAGGCAGTTACCAACATGCGCGTTGTCCGGGCCGTACGTAGCGAGGAATCGGGAAGCAGCGTCGCTTATCCGCTCCTCGCTCCATGTCTCCGAACACTCGGTGAGCAGAGCAAGGAGACGTTCCACATCGAGAAGCTCTGCCCACGACAGCAGAGGCCCAGCGCAGTCGCGGAGAAGGCACACTTCCAGCCAAGCCAGGTCTGCCAGCGTGCGCCCACTCTCTTCGTATGACGCGTAGTCGATGAGGTGCGGTGCGGAGTCACAGAAAATGATGTTGCGAGGGTTCAGGTCACCGTGCACGGCCGACTGGGTGCGCGGAGTTGGAGACGCGTCGAAGATGCTCGAAAGGGACCGCACAGGATGGTCCACCTGAACTCCGTCCCGCTGAAGGGTGTCTTCCTCCTCTACGAAGTCCGAGCCGGGGCTGTTCAAGTGGACGCCGACCAGCGTCGACCAACGCTCGGAGCGCTGTACTTTCACGAGTCCGAAGATGTCGGTCTCTGGGATCTTGGCCTTGCGGCCGGGGGTAGCACTCGCGCGGAATCTCGCGCGGGCCTGCGAGAGAGCCAAGCCAGCACTGTCCCGTGCTTCACCTTCGAAGTGCACCCGGATCGTTGCACTGCCGTAGGTTCCGGTCATCTGCAGCTCATCGAAAGACCAGTTGTCGAACCAGAACCTCACCCGAGCCCCTGGACTCAGCCTTCCTGGCCTCTTTGACGGCCTTGTTGACTCCCGGAGGATATCCTTGTAGTACGTTTCACTCTCTTCGAGATCTGCTTTGCTGGGGCGTGCCCATCGCAGAACGAGTGAACCGTCCTCCTTGCACTCCACTCCGTCAACCGTCAATTCGAGATCAAAACCCAGGTGTTTGTTCTCGTCTTTGAAACTTATATCCTCCGCAGACCGGTCTGCGCCATTATGTAGAGCACCCTGGAGTTGTGTCATGAGTCGTTCCACCGTCGACACGGCGGTAGGAAGATCCGTTGTGCCGGCAATGGCAGAAGAGACCACATTCTCTAAGGACTGAATGCGTGCGTCGGCGTTAGCGCCCTTGTCCTTTACGTGCTGGTACACCACAACTCGATCAGTGAACCCTCCCTCCCTTCTGTCGAGCACGGACGAGCTCACCGCTACGATTGGGACGTACAGGCTGAACCGTTCAGCGCGTTCTCGCACAATTTCATGGAACGCATCCCACTCGCGCACAGCTTCGTGATGAGGCATCAGCTTGGCTACCTGCAAGGAGGTGTCCCTGGCTTTCACCTCAATCAGGAGGACTTGTGAGCCGCTACGGCCGCCCTGTAGTTGCTCCAGGACCGTGACGGAAGATGTGCCCGGATACCAGTGCCCATCTTCCTTCTTCTTTCCCGCGCTGGAAGGAACATTCGAGAGGGCCTGAACAATGGCGTTTCTGGTGTCGCCGTCGTCAATGCCGCATGGATCAGCAAAGCCGATATACGGAGTCATGCTTCCCCCTAGGGTCGGCCGCGCGCTGGCCAGCACGTCAGACGCCCGCTTTGCGTTGTGAGTGACGCTGCGGTGACAGAGGGCGAAGTCTAGCGGTCGCCTGCCGGAGCGGGAAGCCGTTCGAGGGAGTTGCGCCCCGCCTCAGCCTGCGTGGTTCGCAGAGGCACCACCCGGGCGACAATAGCCATACGATCAGCATCACTTCGTGCCGTCAGGTGTCGAACGTATGGAGCACCACCTGATGTTCCGCCATGTCACTTCCCGGCGAGACTGCCTGTGCATCTCTCGAGTCCGTCGTATGCGCGAGGATGCGGTAGCCCTCGTTCGTCGCGCATACTGCCGAGGAAGAACAGATGCGGTAGGGGCAAGCGGAAAATCGTTCCCTCAAAGGGATAGTCGCCGGCTCCTACTGAGCCCTCAGGACGTGACCCGTGGCAGGCCCCGAGCTCCCAAGCACGTGGACAACGCCGCACAAAGACGCTCAGTGCGGAGGTCGTTCGATCGACGCCGCGTGCGGCGCGGGCCGCGGCGTTGGTCGGGTTAGAGGTCGTTTCTTATGGCTGTCAGAGCGGCATGAGAGCCTCCGGTCATGAGCTACGACCTTGCTGTCTGGGAAGGCGAGAAGCCGGCGGATGACAAGACTGCCGGTCGGGTCTTCAGTGGCCTGTACGACCGCTACATCGACGGCGAGGTAGAAGAGCCTCCGTCCGAACGCATAGCGGCGTACGTCGCCGTGCTGCTTGAGCGGTGGTGCGATCTCGCCGAGGACGACGAGGACACTTCACCCTGGTCGACCGGGCCGTTGATAGGCGAGGCCAGTGGTCCGCTGATCTACTTCCCCATGCGGTGGAGCATGGCCGAGGAGGCGTCGGCCTATGCGGCGGCCGTCGCGGAGTCCATGGGGCTGGTCTGCTTCGACGTGCAGCAGGACCGGCTCAGGCCATGAGCAGGGTGTTCAGGCGGCGGTAGCTGATCAAGGTCGCTGCTATGCCGACGAAGGCGAGGAAGTGCTCGGCCTTGCGTTCATAACGTCGGTGGAGCCTGCGGCAGCCTGCCAGCCATGACACGGTTCTCTCCACGACCCAGCGGTGCTGGCCCAGCCGTTGTGAGGACTCGATGCCCTTGCGGGCGATGCGGTGGCGGATGCCGCGCTTACGGAGCCATCGGCGCAGGTGGTCGTAGTCGTAGCCCTTGTCGGCGTGCAGTTTCGCCGGACGACGGCGCCGAGGCCCGCGGCGGGACCGGATCGGCGGGATCCCCCGGACAAGCGGCTGCAGGCCCAGGCTGTCGTGCATGTTCGCGCCGGAGATGCCCAGGGACAGCGGCAGTCCGTTCCGGTCGCAGATCAGGTGGATCTTCGATCCCAACTTGCCGCGGTCGGTCGGATTCGGTCCCGTCAAAGGCCCCCTTTTGTCGCCCGCAGACTGACCGAGTCGATCGCACACCGCGACCAGTCCAGCTCGCCCCGCGCTCCGAGTTCGTCGAGGATCACGCGGTGGAGCCGGGCCCAGACCCGGTCCCGGCTCCACTGGGCGAACCGCCGGTAGACCGTCTGCCAGCTCGGCCCGAACACCGGCGGGAGCTGGCGCCAGGTGCAGCCCGACGTCGCCACGAAGATGATCGCGGCCAGGGCCTCGCGGTCACCCGCCCGGCGCCGGCCGCCGCCTTGCGGACGTATCACCACCGTCGGCGGCACCACCCGCCGGAACAACACCCACAACTCCTCCGGCACCAACCGCTCAACCAGATCCGTCATGCACGGACCAACGAACCATCACGCCATAAGAAACGACGTCTTAGTTGCTGGCGAGTCTTCGGGCCGGCTCAACTGGCGGAGTGGCAGGCGCCCCGATCAAGTCGTCTTATTCTCGCGTGCTAGATCGATGACCAGGAAGTCTGCCGCTGTTGTGGACGAGTTGAGAGGCCAGAAGCCCTGGCAGGTCCGGTTTCGTACGTCACAGGCAGTCGTCACACGGCAGGTCCCGGCACCTCTTCGCAGGTTCGCCGGCGCGGGATGCCGATGGTCGGTCCCTCGAAGCTGCTCTCCACGAACTGGACTCCGTCCGAAGTCATGCTCGGCCGCCTGCCGGTCAGCGAGGCTCACGGCCTGGTGGTGACGGAACCGCCGGGGGTTGTCGCTCAGGCGTTTCACGTGCGGCGGAGCGGGAGTGGCGTTCTTTCCTCGGCGGAAGACCCCAAGTTGGGGTAGCAGACAGTTGTGAGACGAATGCGGAGAGTGCGAGGATCGTTTTCTTTGTAGTCGGCCTTAAGGGCAGCGCAGATGACTGACGATCTTGCGACGTCGAACCTCGAGAAGATCAACAACCTCATGACCACGGTTGGAGCCGAAGGCTGCGATCAGTCCATCGCCGAGCAGGTTGACAGGGCGAGGGCGGCCCAGGCTTCCGGAGACACGAGGGAGGCCATCGCGATCTCGTCGAAGGTGGTGCAGCGCCTGGGGAACATGGAAAGGGGCTGCGTCTAACACTCGGCCGGGGCCGGTCTATTGCTGGCTGCGGGTTGGCTGCGTGGCGACGTTGGTGTGGCCGCTCGGCCAGGTGGCGCGCTAGACGAGTCATTCCGAATGATCAGAGGTCGTAGGCGATCGTGTCACCCAGGCTGGTCGCCGCTCCTATGGGTGGTAGAGCTCTTGGGCGCGGGCGGAGTCGATGGGTCGGTCCTGGGGCAGGTGTAGGAAGTGGTCCAGCTGCCACGCCTGCGCGGTGTCGGCTTGGCGGTTGGTGGTGGTCACCCAGGGCGGGTAGACGCGGAAGGCTCGTTTCCCGCCGGAGCCGTCTGCTGATGCGACACCGTGTTGGCAGAGCGCGTCCATGGGAAAGACGAACTGGCCGAAGCGATGATGGTCGCGGGTGCTGACGACGAAGAGGTCGACGGGGTCGGTGGCGTCGAAAGGCTGGATGGGCCCGCCCGGGGACCTCTTCCATACGGTGACGAACTGACCGGCCTTCGCCGGGGTCGTCTTGGCTGCGCGGAATCGGATGGCGAGTCCGTCAAGGGTGAAGGCGTGGGCGGCGTATGCGGCACTCTCGGTTTCTGGGGCCGGCTGCGAGCAGGTGAACCCGCAGGGGTCGTAGACGAGCGCTTTCGCCGCGAGGAGATCTCTGTGGGCCGGGGTGGTGTCCGACCACGGTTTGAATCCGGTGGAGTGGAGATCGGATGAGTTTCCGCGGTTCGTCGCCATTCGTTCACCCTGTCACGAATGCTGGAACGGTAGCCAACCGAACTGGGGTGTAGCTCTCGTTGAGACATTCGAGATCGTCGTGTGACGAACAACCTGGACGCCCTGCTGACCGCACTGTACGTGAAGATCGACGGCGAGATTGGGAGCAGCACCCGTGCGCCGTCTGTGCCGTGCGAATGCTGCGCTGTACCCGGAGTAGTCCCCAGCAGAAGAGCAGCAGGGGCGTCTTGCCCTCACCACCAGGAGCATGAGGACGCCACGGGTGGAGCAGCACGATGGTGCCGCACCAGCTGATGGCGGGTGTCGGCAACCAGTGCCTGGCGGGAGCGGCCTTGCAGTCCAAGTATGTAAACAACCTTGGGTGACGGTGAAGACCAGGAACTGGTGCGTGGTCGGATCCATGACGACCGGGCTTCGGTCGTGCGCTGGGTGCGCTGGGCGGTTGCTTGGCGCAGGTCCACGGAGGCCGTACGCGGGGCTCAACGGGCAGATCGGCCGGGAAGGACTCGGCTGCCGACCATGAGGTCAGCTCGATGTTGAAGCTGCTGTGCGCATCGGGAGCTGGCGGGTCATACGGGAGGGGGTGTGCGCAGCGCGATCATGGCGACGTCGTCATCGTTGTCGTTGGGGCGGACCTGGTCCAGCAGCACGTCGCAGAACGAATCGAGGGGGCGGTGGGCGAGGGAGGCAGCGTGTCGGCGCAACCGGTCAAGCCCTTGATCGATCGAGTGGTGCGGGCATTCGACCAGTCCGTCGGTGTAGAGCAGGAGCGTGGCCTGGGGTGGCAGGACGGCGACGGCGTCGGGGCGAGGTTTGGTGACTCCGGTTCCGAGGAGTATGCCGTGTGCCTCGTCGAGGTAGCGGGCTTGACCGTCGTGGGTGATGAGCAAGGGGCGGCGGGTGGCCGGCGTTCGTCCAGCGTAGGCGCCAAAGTGTGTCGTCGCCGAGGGTGAGCCTGGCGAGGATCATGGTGGCCATGGGTACCTCGGCAATGTGCATCACGGCCTCGTCGAGCCGTGTGACGACGGCGCTGGGGGCGGCCTCGGGGTGGGACCACGCGAAGGCGCGCAGCATGTTGCGGACCTGCGCCATGCCGGCTGCGGCGTCGATGTCGTGTCCGACGACGTCGCCGATGGCCAGTGCGTGGGCGTGGGCGGCCAGAGCGAAGGCGTCGTACCAGTCACCGCCCACAGATGAGGCGTCCGGAGCGGGTACGTAGCGCGCGGTCATCTCGAGTCCCGGCAGGACGGGTAGCTGGGGCAGCAGGTGGCGTTGCATGGTCTCGGCGACTTTGCGCTGGCGCTGGTACAGGCGTGCGTTGTCCAGCGCCAGGCCCGCCCGGCGGGTGAGGTCCTCCAGCAGCGGCAGGTCGGCAGGGGTGAAGGCGTCCTGACGCTGGGCGCGGCCCAGGGTCAGGGCGCCGAGTACGTCGCGCAGTCCGCGGATGGGCGCGATGGCGGCGGAGTGCATACCGGTCGCGGTGAACAGGCGCTGCTGCTCGACGGCTATGCCGGAGTCGGGCGGGCCTTGGTAGGTCGCGGGGCCGGCGAGGGAGGAGGCGGCGCCGCGTAGGGCCCGTGACAGGGGCATCGGTGACTCTGCCGGTACCGGAGGCATCGGGCCTTGCAGGTCGTCCCGCTCGAGGAGAATGCCGTCCTTGTGCTCCATCACGAGTACGCGTCGTACTTCGTCGCGTTCGGTGAGGAGGTCGAAGACTGCCCAGTCTGCGAGCCGGGGCACGGTGAGGGCCGCCAGTCGGTGTAGTGCCTCGTCCGCGTCCAGGGTGGATGTGAGCTGTGTGGTGGTCTCCGCCAGCAGGGACAGGCGGTCCAGTTCTGTCAGCGGCGTGGAGTGCCCGCCGTCGCTGTGGTGCGAGAGCTTGGGCTCGTACAGCATCGCCAGCGCACCTGTCCCGCTCGGATCGGCTGTGTAGGGCGTGACCAGCCAGGACAACTGGACGAGAGTGCCGTCTCCGCGGGCGAACCACTCGGCGTCGCCATGTCTGGTGTCGCCCGTGAGGAGTGCCTTCCTTATCTGGCAGCGGGTGCGCGGCAGCGTGTGCCCGTATCTGTCCCGGTGCAGCAGGTCGTGGAAGTCCTGGCCGACGAGTTCTGAGGCTTTTCTGCTGAGCAGGCTTTGGGCTGCGCTGTTGACGGCGACGATGAGGCCGTCGTCATCGACCGCGATGGCGGATGCCCGCAGGCTTTCCAGTGTTCCGTTGAGCAGGGCGCCTGAACGCGCCTGGTGCCCGGACAGGGGCGCACTTTCCCTGCCGGGAGTGGCGACGTCGTCCATGTCCCTCCTCTGTTCAAGCCCCAATGAGGTCGTGTACCCCTACCGGATTCCGGCATGCATGAAGCGCGTCTTTCCTGATGCGGCTGCTCTGGCACATGCTGGTGGACTGTCGAGTACGGGAGGGCACGAGCCGGTCAGGCAGACGGACAAGACAGTGATGGGGGACCTCTAGCCAGGCTCCTATGAAGTCACAGAAGCCCGGCCGGCCACGCGCCAGACGGCACCGCCCGGCCGGCCGACAGTTCTCATCAAGGACAGCTTGAGCGTCAGTCGTTTGGAGAGTCAGACCGTCGGACGGTGCCGTCACCCATCCTCACTGTCGTTTGTCGATGAGCTCAGAAGGCGCCCTGTTGGCGGCCGGGCCGATGGTTCTCGAGTGCGGGAGGCACCAGCTGAGAATGATGTTGCTAGGGTCCACACAAGACTTGGGCGCTCAACGCATGGGAGGTGGTCAGGCGATGACCCCAGAGGAACAGGATCTGATCATGGGCCTGGCGGTCGCACCGTGCTCGCCCCCGACGCGCACGCTCGACGAGGTGCTCGCCCACTTCGGCGAGTCCGACGGTGGGGCCCTGGCGCTCCGGCTGCTCCGGGACGCCATGGAGCGCCAGGATGCCGACGACGTCGAGATGGCGTTGATCGTCAAGGGCGCCGCCGGCGCCTCGGACGAGGAGTTCCTGGAGCCGTTGACCGAGCTGTTCCCTGCCGACTGGCACAGGGAGTACGAGGACATCGTGTCCAGCTTGGGCAAGCTCCGCTCGCCCAAGACGGTGCCGACGCTGGTTACGGCGACTCGTTGGGTTCCCGAGTACCTGGACTGGGACGAGAACCGGGCCCTCGCGGTGAAGGCGATCTGGGCTCTCGGCGCCATTCCCTGCCCGGAGGCCCGGGAAGCCCTCGAGGGCTTGCGCGACGACGAGAACGAGATCATCCGTGAGAACGCGGTGAAGCAGCTCGCACGCCGCGGCGAGCTCTGACCACAGAGTCCTGGCCGTTCGCCCGGACGCCCGGCCGCGTTTCCTCGGCCAGTCGGTCCGTCCGCCGGGCCGTGAGTGACTCCCACAACTCATCGACATTGGGCAAGGAACCGGCCCACGCGGTGACTCCCCAAGCCGTCGACAGACGACTTCCGTTCTCGGGTTCAGGCTCAGGTTCTGTGGTCCGTGACTGTGGGTCACCAGCTAGACCTCGAAGAGGGCTTCCTCTTGCGGCGGGATCGGATCTCCCACCGACGCTCACGCCGCCGCTCGGCGTGAGCGTCTCACACGCAGCCCATTCCAGCCCGTTGACCTGCAACCTTCACTTGGAACGAGCTCAGTGGGCTACTCGACGGTCTCGAAGCCGAGCCCGTATCCCTGGGCGCCCATCTTGAGCCGCAGGGTCGCGTAACCGGGCTCGCCCTTGTTGGCGAACTTGCTCCAGTACTGGCAGGTGTAGCCCGTGTCCTTGCTGAGGGGGACTGCCTTCGCGGCGGGCATCGTCTCGCACGCCAGCTTGCTGGCGTCGGTGCGACCCGACTCAGAACCGTATTGCTCGTTCATCGAGTCGTAGACCGTCTTCGCCACCAGCAGCCCCATTTTGGGCGTGGTTTCGAAGAAGATGAGGGAGCTGCCCTCCTCGGCCGATTCGCTGATCTTCACCTCGTAGGGAACTTCGACCCCCTCGTACGTGGCTACACACTGACTGACCGCGCCGGCCTTCTCGTCCACGCCGTCGGGGCACTTGGCGCTGGTCTCGCCGGGTACCCGGGCGGAGCGGAGTACGGCCTGGCGCAGGTTGTACTTCACCTTCTCGACGAAGGGTGCATCCATCGCGGGGAGCGGGGTGATCTTGAGCTTCTCGCCCGCCTCGCGCTGGGGGATGACGTCTTTCTGGGGGCCGTCGACGACGACGGGAAGAGCCTTCTGTGTGGTGTCACCGGCGCTGTCCTCGGCATCGGAGGAGCCGCAACCAGCGGTGAGTAGACCGGCCACGATCAGGCCGACAATAATCTTTGAACTTTGCATAAAGTGAGGGTAAAGGCTCCCACTGACAGCGCGTGCGCGGGGCCTGCGCGACGGCGGCGTCCGGAGGTAGGAACGCAGGGGATTGCTACCTCCATTGCTGCGCTTTTGTCATGGAATCCGGTTCGACCACCCTCCGCAGCCCGCTCTGCTGACATCACGGCGACTTCAGGTCCGATGAGAAGAGGAACTTCCAGCCGGAGCAGGACTCGGCCTCGAACTCTCGGGCGCGGAACGGCGGCCGGACATTCTAGGACGATCGAGCGAGAGCTATGGCGAAGATCAACAGTCACGGAGCGTGGATGCACCACAGAAGTTGCGCTAGTGTCCTGAGTCAGAGATTCGTCGGCAGTATGTTGCGACTCTGTCGAGGATTTCGTCTGCGGTTTTGGTCCATACGAAGGGCCTTGGCTGGT
>NZ_JBSGYQ010000096.1:0-18198 GCF_053610585.1 Streptomyces sp. NPDC054887
ACGCAGGAGCGCCCTTGACGCACCACCCCGGCCCACCGACACTCAAGCGCCCGGGGACGGCCCCACACCCCCCAGAAGCAACAAGTGGTTCACCCGCCTGCCCTGAACCACCGCACCGACCCACCGACCCACCGGCCCACCGGCCCACCGGCCCACCGGCCCACCGGCCCACCGAACCGGCCTACCGCTCCCGCGCCAGCCCGCGCGCGACCTCCGTCGCCCAGTACGTCAGGATCATGTTCGCGCCGGCGCGCTTGATGCCCAGCAGCGACTCCATGATCGCCTTCTCCCGGTCGATCCAGCCGCGCTCCGCCGCCGCCTCGATCATGGCGTACTCGCCACTGATCTGGTACGCAGCCACCGGTACGTCGACCGCCTCCGCGACCTTCGCCAGCACGTCCAGGTAGGGGCCGGCCGGCTTCACCATCACCATGTCGGCGCCCTCGTCGAGGTCGAGCGCCAGCTCGCGCATCGACTCGCGCAGGTTCGCCGGGTCCTGCTGGTATGTCTTGCGGTCGCCCCGCAGCGAGGACCCCACCGCCTCGCGGAACGGGCCGTAGAAGGCCGACGAGTACTTCGCCGTGTACGCCAGGATCGACACGTCCTCCTTGCCGATGGTGTCCAGCGCGTCGCGGACGACGCCGACCTGGCCGTCCATCATGCCGCTGGGGCCCACCACGTGCGCGCCCGCGTCCGCCTGGACCTGCGCCATCTCGGCGTACCGCTCCAGCGTCGCGTCGTTGTCGACCCGCCCGTCGGCGTCCAGGACGCCGCAGTGGCCGTGGTCGGTGTACTCGTCCAGGCACAGGTCGGACATGATCACGAGGTCGTCGCCCACCTCGGCCCGCACCTCGCGCAGCGCGACCTGGAGGATTCCGTCGGGGTCGGTTCCCGCCGTGCCCGCCGCGTCCTTCTTCTCGTCGGCCGGTACGCCGAACAGCATGATCCCCGCGACGCCCGCCTCGACCGCCTCGACCGCCGCCTTGCGCAGCGTTTCCAGCGTGTGCTGCCGGACGCCCGGCATGGCGGAGATGTCCACGGGCTCGCTGATGCCCTCCCGTACGAACGCCGGAAGGATCAGATCGGCCGGGTGCAACCGGTTCTCGGCGACCATGCGGCGCATGGCGGGGGTGGTACGCAGCCGACGGGGGCGGGCCCCGGGGAAGGATCCATACACAGTCATGTCAAACACGCTACGCCGCCCCGACGACCGCTTTTACCGTCACCCCGTCGGCACCACGACCGGCACCCATGAACCCGGCCGACGCCCAGCCGCCGCCCATCCGGCGACCCACAGGATGGCCCACAGGACACCCCACCAGACGCGGAGGGCCGGGACCTTGGGCTTCGCCCTGGGTCCCGGCCCTCATCGCACCACGCACACCTACCTACACGCACGACGCACTACTCACGCCCCACGGCGCACGCCCCATGGCGCAGGCCCCATGGCGCAGGCCCCACGACGCACAACTCACGCCCCACGCCCCACGACGCACGCCCCACGACGCACGCCCCACGAAGACGCCAGACCGCTACGTAGTCCGCCGGCGGCGTGAGCCCGGGCGGCGCTCGCTCGGCCGTGTCACGTGTTCGCCGGCCGCGATCGCCGCCTCGCGGCGCTGGGTCCCGAAGGCCGCCAGCGCCTCGGCCAGCTTGTGCACCGACGGTTCCGGCGACAGGACGTCGACCCGCAGGCCGTGCTCCTCCGCCGTCTTCGCCGTGGCGGGGCCGATGCACGCGATCACCGTCACGTTGTGCGGCTTGCCCGCGATGCCCACGAGGTTGCGCACGGTGCTGCTCGACGTGAAGAGAACGGCGTCGAAACCGCCGCCCTTGATGGCCTCGCGGGTGTCCGCCGGCGGCGGCGAAGCCCGTACGGTCCGGTAGGCCGTGACGTCGTCGACCTCCCAGCCCAGCTCGATGAGGCCCGCGACCAGCGTCTCCGTCGCGATGTCGGCCCGCGGCAGGAAGACGCGGTCGATCGGGTCGAAGACCGGGTCGTACGGCGGCCAGTCCTCCAGGAGCCCGGCCGCGGACTGCTCGCCGCTCGGCACGAGGTCCGGCTTCACGCCGAACTCGACCAGCGCGGCGGCCGTCTGCTCACCCACCGCGGCGACCTTGATCCCGGCGAAGGCACGCGCGTCGAGCCCGTACTCCTCGAACTTCTCCCGGACGGCCTTGACCGCGTTGACGCTGGTGAAGGCGATCCACTCGTAGCGCCCGGTGACGAGCCCCTTGACCGCCCGCTCCATCTGCTGCGGCGTGCGCGGCGGCTCGACGGCGATGGTCGGCACCTCGTGCGGCACCGCTCCGTAGGACCGAAGCTGGTCGGAGAGCGACGCCGCCTGCTCCTTCGTACGCGGAACCAGCACCCGCCACCCGAACAGCGGCTTCGACTCGAACCACGACAACTGCTCGCGCTGAGCAGCGGCGCTGCGCTCGCCGACCACGGCTATGACGGGCTGGTGGCCCTCGGGCGAGGGGAGCACCTTGGCCTGCTTCAGGACCTGGGCGACCGTGCCGAGCGTCGCGTTCCACGTCCGCTGCCGGGTGGTCGTACCGGCGATGGTCACGCTCATCGGGGTGTCGGGCTTGCGCCCGGCCGAGACGAGTTCGCCCGCGGCCGACGCGACCGCGTCCAGCGTCGTGGAGACGACGGCCGTGACGTCGCTCTGCCCGATCTCGGACCAGCATCTGTCGTCGGCGCTGCGGGCGTCGACGAAGCGGACGTCCGTCCCTCGCCCGCCGCGCAGCGGCACACCGGCGTACGCCGGGACGCCGACCGCCGAGGCGACACCGGGAACGACCTCGAAGGGGATGCCCTCGGCGGCGCAGGCGAGCATCTCGTCGGCGGCGTCGCCGTCGAGACCGGGGTCGCCGGAGATCGCACGGACGACCCGCCTGCCGCCCCGTGCGGCCTCCATGACAAGATTGACCGCATCCCTGATTGCGGGGATACCGGCGGCTGTTGACGCATCGTCAACCACCGTCAGCTGCGGCGTGCTTACGCCCGGCCTGGCATGAGTACGTACGACATCGAGCACGTGTGGCTCGGCGATCAGCACGTCCGCGCTCCCGAGCGCCTCGACGGCGCGCAGCGTCAGCAGACCGGGGTCACCGGGTCCGGCGCCGAGGAATGTGACGTGCCCGGACGCGGGGAACGCCGCAGGTACTGACGTAGAGGTGGTGGTGGGGCTCATTGTGCTCGCTCCCCCATAAGACCGGCCGCACCCTTCGCGAGCATCTCGTCGGCGAGTTCGCGTCCGAGAGTGATCGCGTCGTTGTGCGACGTGGGTACGGGACCGGTGGTGGACAGCTGCACCAGCTCCGTGCCGTCGGGGGTACCGACGACACCGCGCAGGCGCATTTCGTTGACAACCTGTCCGTCGGCCAGCAGGTCGGCCAACGCACCCACAGGTGCGCTGCAGCCGGCCTCCAGGGCGGCGAGCAGGGATCGCTCGGCGGTCACGGCGGCCCGCGTGTGCGGGTCGTCGAGCTCGGCGAGCGCGGCAGCGAGTTCACCGCGGGTGGCGGCGCACTCGATTGCCAGGGCCCCCTGGCCGGGGGCGGGCAGGACGACGTCGACCGCGAGGAACTCGGTCACCTCGTCGCTCCTGCCGATGCGGTTGAGGCCGGCGGCGGCCAGGACCACCGCATCCAGTTCCCCGCTCCGTACATACCCGACACGAGTGTCGATGTTCCCGCGGATCGGCACGGTCTCGAAGTCGAGTCCGTGCGCCCGCGCGTACGCGTTGAGCTGCGCCATGCGGCGCGGCGAGCCGGTGCCCACCCGGGATCCGGCGGGCAGCCGCGCCAGCGTGAGGCCGTCGCGCGCGACGAGCACGTCGCGCGGGTCCTCCCGCTCCGGCACGGCGGCCAGCGTCAGATCGTCCGGCTGGGCGGTCGGCAGGTCTTTCAGGGAGTGGACCGCGAAGTCCACCTCGCCCTTCAGCAGCGCGTCCCGCAGGGCGGTCACGAAGACGCCCGTACCGCCGATCTGCGCGAGCTGCTCCCGCGAGACGTCTCCGTACGTGGTGATCTCCACCAGCTCGACGGGGCGGCCGGTGATCCGGCGCACCGCCTCGGCGACGTGTCCCGACTGGGCCATGGCGAGCTTGCTGCGCCTGGTCCCCAGCTTCAAGGCATCCGTAGTCATGCCCGGCCTCTATTCCCACCGTCAGGGGTGTCGTTCAGGTCGGCCCTGCTGACGGCGGCGACCGTCTGCGGGTCGAGGTCGAAGAGTTCGCGCAGCGCGTCCGCGTACCCGGCGCCGCCGGGCTCGCTGGCGAGCTGCTTGACCCGCACGGTGGGCGCGTGCAGGAGCTTGTCGACGACACGGCGCACGGTCTGCGTGATCTCCGCGCGCTGCTTTTCGTCGAGTCCGGGAAGCCGCCCCTCCAGCCGGGCGACCTCGTTCGTCACCACGTCGGCGGCCATGCTGCGCAGGGCGACGACGGTGGGCGTGATCTGCGCGGCGCGCTGGGCGGCGCCGAAGGCCGCGACCTCGTCGGACACGATGGTCCGCACCTGGTCCACATCGGCGGCCATGGGCGCGTCGGCGGAAGCCTCGGCCAGCGACTCGATGTCCACGAGCCGTACGCCGTCCAGCCGGTGCACCCCCGCGTCGATGTCCCGCGGCATGGCGAGGTCGAGCAGCGCGAGCCGTACCGGCGCGCCACTGGGGACGTCGGCCCGCCCACGGGTACGGGGCTGCGCGACGGCGGTGCCGTTGTCGGCCCAGGCCCCGTGCTGCTCCATGGAACCGGCGTCCGTCCCCTGCCGCGCGGCGGGCACGACGGCGCCGGGAGCCTGACCGGCGCCGGGAGCCTCACCCGCACCGGCGGGGCCGGCGGCCACGGGGCATCCCGCGGGCGCGCCCGCGCCCCCGGCCACCGCGGAGGCCGCGGCCGCGGCGTGGTCGGCGGTGATCCCGAGCGCGCTCGCGACGTTCTCCGCCGTGAGCACGAGGCCCGTGGCGCCGGTGCAGGAGACGACCACGTCGACTCGTGTCAGTTCGCGCGCCACATCGGCCATCGGCACGGCCCGCGCGACACCGCCGGCCTCACCGAGGATCTCCGCCAGCCGCTCCGCCCGCGCCTGCGTGCGGTTCGCGACGACGACCTCGGCCACTCCGGTCCGTACGAGCGTGGCGGCGGCCAGCGAGGACATCGAGCCCGCGCCGATCACCAGCGCCCGCTTGCCCGCGGCCCAGGCCGCGACCGGCAGGCCGGTGCCGGCGGCGAGCTGTTCGAGGCCGAAGGTGACGAGCGACTGCCCGGCCCGGTCGATGCCGGTCTCGGAGTGCGCCCGCTTGCCGACCCGCAGGGCCTGCTGGAACAGGTCGTTCAGCAGTCGGCCCGCGGTGTGCAGCTCCTGCCCCAGCGCGAGCGCGTCCTTGATCTGGCCGAGGATCTGCCCCTCGCCGACGACCATCGAGTCGAGTCCGCACGCCACCGAAAGGAGGTGGTGGACGGCCCGGTCCTCGTAGTGCACGTACAGGTAAGGAGTGAGCTCCTCGAGACCGACGCCGCTGTGCTGCGCGAGCAGCGTGGACAGCTCGGCGACACCGGCGTGGAACTTGTCCACGTCGGCGTACAGCTCGATGCGGTTGCACGTCGCCAGGACGGCGGCCTCGACCGCCGGCTCCGAGGCGAGCGTGTCCTGGAGCAGCTTGGCCTGCGCCTCGGCGGTCAGCGACGCCCGCTCCAGCACACTGACCGGAGCGCTGCGGTGACTCAGTCCGACTACCAGAAGACTCATGCCGGCATCACCGCGGGAACGTCCCCGTCGGGTCCCTTCCGGCTCGCGGCGGCGGCCGCGGCCGCCGCTGCCGTGTCCGGCCGCAGCGGGGGCGGCGTCACGACGTCGCCCGACGTGGCGGCCACGGCGGCGGCCTCCTCACCGGCCTTGCGCTGCTCGTGGAACGCCAGGATCTGGAGCTCGATGGAGAGGTCGACCTTGCGTACGTCGACCCCGTCCGGCACCGACAGCACGGTCGGCGCGAAGTTGAGGATCGAGGTCACGCCGGCGGCGATGAGCCGCTCGCTGACCTGCTGGGCGGCGCCCGCCGGGGTCGCGATGACACCGATGTGCACGCCGTTGTCACTGATGATCTTCTCGAGATCGTCGGTGTGCTGGACGGGCATCCCGGCGACGGGCTTGCCCTTCATGGCGGGATCGGCGTCTATGAGCGCGGCGACCCGGAAACCGCGGGAGGCGAACCCGCCGTAGTTGGCGAGTGCGGCGCCGAGGTTGCCGATGCCGACGATGACGACCGGCCAGTCCTGGGTGAGGCCCAGCTCGCGGGAGATCTGGTAGACGAGGTACTCGACGTCGTACCCGACCCCGCGCGTCCCGTAGGACCCGAGGTACGAGAAGTCCTTCCGCAGCTTCGCGGAGTTGACCCCGGCCGCGGCGGCGAGCTCCTCGGACGAGACCGTGGGGACCGAGCGCTCGGAGAGCGCGGTCAGGGCGCGCAGATACAGCGGAAGTCGGGCGACGGTGGCCTCGGGAATGCCTCGGCTACGGGTCGCCGGTCGGTGAGTTCGGCCAGTTGCCACGGTGCTCCTGCGGGATGAGCGGGGCTGCAGGCGGCCGTATGTACCAAGACCGCCCCGTCGCATGCAGGCTATGCCTTTGTGAACGCGTGCACAAAGATGGTGTCCGTTTTGTCCGCCCAAAGTGACCGGGGTCACGCACACCGACGGCCCGATCACGGAACCGCCGACCGGCCGGACTCGTTGAAGATCCGAAGCGGGCAAAACAGTCCACACTCCTCACGCCTGCGTCGCCGAACCATCCGAAAGCCCCTGCCGCCGCCGACCGCCCCGGTCAGCCGCCCAGCGCCTTCCGCAGCCTCCCGGCGTCCACCCGCCAGAAGGTGTGCTGCTCGCCGTCGATCAGGACGACCGGGATCTGCTCCCAGTACTCCCGGTTGAGCTCCTCGTCCCGCGTGATGTCCTTCTCCTCCCACGGCACTCCGAGCGCTCCGCACACCTCGCTCACCACGCCGCGCGCGTCGTCACACAGATGACAGCCCGGCTTGCCGAGCAACGTGACCAATCGCTCGTCCGGCTTCCTCTTCGCACGCGTACGCCGCAACAGGGGACTCATGACGCCATTCTCGCCCCGCCGGACTCCCGCGGACCGCCCTCGTCGGCCCGCTCCGTAACGCCGGGGCCCCGGAGAGTTCACGCCGCCGCATCCCAGCGGGTCCGGAAGTACCGAACAGACTGGCTATGCTCACGACATGGCCGCACTGGGATGGCTCACCCCCCGCAGGCGCTCGGCGACAGCCCGCAGCGTGCTGGCGGGAGAGGCAGCAGCCGAGGCAGCACGCAAAACGTCGCTGGAGCAGGAAGAGCTCGAAGCGGCGTACTTCGGCGGGCCCCGCGCGCCAGAGCCCGCGTTCCCCGTCGTCGGCGACGACCGGGCGGCCGCCTTCTTCGACCTCGACAACACCGTCATGCAGGGCGCCGCGATCTTCCACTTCGGCCGCGGCCTCTACAAGCGCAAGTTCTTCCAGCGCCAGGAACTGGCCCGCTTCGCCTGGCAGCAGGCGTGGTTCCGGCTGGCCGGCGTCGAGGACCCCGAGCACATGCAGGACGCCCGCGAGAGCGCGCTGTCCATCGTGAAGGGCCACCGCGTCTCCGAGCTGATGTCGATCGGCGAGGAGATCTACGACGAGTACATGGCCGAGCGCATCTGGCCCGGCACCCGCGCCCTCGCACAGGCCCACCTCGACGCGGGCCAGAAGGTGTGGCTGGTCACCGCCGCCCCCGTCGAGACCGCCACGATCATCGCCCGCCGCCTCGGCCTGACCGGCGCCCTCGGCACCGTCGCCGAGTCCGTCGACGGCGTATATACGGGAAAGCTCGTCGGCGAGCCGCTGCACGGGCCCGCGAAGGCGGAGGCGGTACGCGCCCTGGCCGCCGCCGAGGGCCTGGAGCTGGCGCGCTGCGCCGCGTACAGCGACTCCCACAACGACATCCCGATGCTGTCCCTCGTCGGACATCCGTACGCGATCAACCCCGACGCCAAGCTGCGCCGGTACGCCCGCGAACGCGAGTGGCGGCTGCGCGACTACCGCACCGGCCGCAAGGCCGCCAAGGTCGGCATCCCGGCGGCCGCCGGCGTCGGCGCCATCGCCGGCGGCACCGCCGCCGCCATGGCCCTGCACCGCCGCCGCCGCTAGCACGGGCAATCCGGGGTCCCTACCCGCCCGCGCCTCCCCCCAGTCCCGCCAGTTCCACTCGGGCACAACGCATCCAGCAATCACGCAGATTACGAAGTGATCCGATCACCAACTGATCACGAACTGCTACTCGCACCGCCGCTGAGACGTAACAGAAGCGACGGAATCGATGATTTTCGCAACTGGGTGTAGCGCTGCCTGTACGAAGCGTTATTCTCCTCAGACGCATACCGGACCCCACCCGTCAGCACGACGAGTGACCGGTCTAGCACTGAACGTGTTGGAAGCTCTGCCTCTGGGAGTCCCGTGTACCCACACGTCGGGGTTGACGCCTCGGGCCTGGCTACGCTGCGCGCAACGGTCGTGGACCGCTTGCGCGGCTTCGTCCCCACCGCGTACGCCGTCCCCGCCCTTGCCACCCCTGCACTTGTCGGCCCCTGCTATGCCCTGGCCGACGGCGGTGCGGCGGTCGGCAGACGCAGCCGCGGCGCCGGCTCGGGCACCGGCACGTCCACCGCCCGTCGGCCCAGCGCCGACAGCGACAGCGCACGCATGATGGACCTCGTCGAACGCGCACAGGCCGGCGAGGCCGACGCGTTCGGCCGCCTCTACGACCAGTACAGCGACACCGTCTACCGCTACATCTACTACCGCGTCGGCGGAAAGGCGACCGCGGAGGACCTGACGAGCGAGACGTTCCTGCGCGCCCTGCGCCGCATCTCCACGTTCACCTGGCAGGGCCGCGACTTCGGCGCCTGGCTGGTCACCATCGCCCGCAACCTGGTCGCCGACCACTTCAAATCGAGCCGATTCCGTCTCGAAGTGACCACCGGCGAAATGCTCGACGCCAACGAGGTCGAGCGCAGCCCGGAGGACTCCGTCCTCGAATCCCTTTCCAACGCGGCGCTCCTGGAAGCGGTCCGCAAGCTCAACCCGCAGCAGCAGGAGTGCGTGACCCTGCGCTTCCTCCAGGGCCTCTCGGTCGCCGAGACGGCGCGCGTCATGGGCAAGAACGAAGGCGCGATCAAGACCCTCCAGTACCGGGCGGTCCGCACCCTGGCCCGACTGCTGCCCGACGACGCCCGCTGAACGCGCCCGCGCACGCCCCGCCGATCGGCCGACAACGGTCACCTTCGGTGACCCCACGGCGACGCTCCATGACGTTGTGGTCGGATCATCCTTCGCGCGTAACCCAAGTGCCGAGACGCTCGTTGTGCGGGATGCAGGCTCCCTGCGGTCACGCCATGTCCGCAGCCACTCACTCGATCGTGTGGATGTGCTCATGGCGTGCAACCTTCCGGACCCCCAGGGGAGTCGATCGTCATGACGAGAGGAGGTGCCGCCAGTGATCGCGAACGTATCGGCGCACCGGCGGGCGAACGCCTTCGCCCAAGCGCTGGAGGCACAGACGCCCCAGGGCACGGCGGCAGATCAGCCCGAAGAAACGGCCGAAGGGCCGGAGACCACCCGGCTCCTGACCCTGGCGAACGGTCTCGGCGAGCTGCCGTCACCGGAGCTGGACCCCGAGGTCAAGGTCGTCCAGCGGGCCCAGCTCATCGCCGCCATGGAAGCGATGGTCGCCGAAGGCGGCGCGCCGACGGGCCCTACGGTGCCCGAGCAGCGGACCGGACGGGGCGCCCACCGGGCGTCGCCGCTCCGGAAGCTGCGCCCGCGCTCCCGCTGGTCGAAGGGCATCGCTGCGGGCGGGCTCACCGTGGGTGTGGCCGCAGGAGCCTTCAGCGGAGTGGCCGCTGCGAGTTCCGACGCCCTTCCCGGTGATTCGCTGTACGGGCTGAAACGAGGCATGGAAGACGTCAAACTCGGCATGGCAGGCGACGACGCCGACCGTGGCGAGATCTATCTCGACCAGGCTTCGACCCGCCTCATGGAGGCACGCCGCCTCCTGGAGCGCGGCCGGGCCGGCGACCTGGACCACGAACAGCTCGGCGAGGTCAGACGCACGCTGAGCGGTATGACGCACGACGCCGGCGAGGGCCACCGCCTGCTCAGCCGGGTGTACGCGCGAGACGGCTCGATCGGCTCCATCCAGGCCCTGTCGTCGTTCGCCAGGTCGCACCGCCAGGCATGGAGCAACCTGCGCGACAAGCTCCCGGTGCAGCTGGCCGACGTCGGCGAAGAGGTGAGTTCCGTCTTCGACGCCATAGACCAAGAGGTGGCCCCGCTCCAGTCACTGCTTCCGCGCGCCCCGAAGCCCCCCGAGACCGCCGAACGCCCCGGCGCCTCGACCCAGGACCGTACGGGCACACCGGGAGCGGACCGGCCCGCCCCGTCCAGCACCTCGTCCTCCGGCGGCCGTACGGGCGACGACGCCAAGCCCGACCCGTCGTCCCCCCGCAGCACCGCCAAGGACGAGGGCCTCATCGGCGGCGCGCCGGGCGACCTCCTGGACCCGCCGTCGCAGGACACGACGGCCCCGTCCTCACCGTCCGAGGCCCCACCGGTCCCGGACGTCACGGTTCCCCCGCTGCTCCCCGGCATCCTCCCGGGCCTGGGCATCGAGGAGGAGAACGCGCCGTAGCACCGCCGAAGACCGACCGTGGGCCCGCTCTCCGCCGGAGACCGGGCCCACGCCTTGCGCCGTACGGCTAGAAGAACACGGACCGCCGCTGCACCAGCAGCTTGTAGAGCGTGTGCTGGATCTGCTCCCGTACCTGGTCCGTCAGGTTGAACATGAGCATCGGGTCCTCCGCCGCCTCCGCCGGATACCCGTCCGTGGGAATCGGCTCCCCGAACTGGATCGTCCACTTCGTCGGCAGCGGCACGGCCCCGAGCGGCCCGAGCCAGGGGAAGGTGGGCGTGAGCGGGAAGTACGGAAGCCCCAGCACCCGCGCCAGCGTCCGCGCGTTCCCCACCATCGGATAGATCTCCTCGGCCCCCACGATCGAGCACGGCACGATCGGCACGCCCGCCCGCAACGCGGTCGACACGAACCCGCCGCGCCCGAACCGCTGGAGCTTGTACCGCTCGCTGAACGGCTTCCCGATGCCCTTGAAGCCCTCCGGCATCACCCCGACGACCTCGCCCCGCCGCAGCAGCTCCTCGGCGTCCTCCGCGCAGGCCAGCGTGTGCCCCGCCTTCCGGGCCAGCTCGTTCACGACCGGCAGCATGAACACCAGGTCCGCCGCCAGCAGCCGCAGGTGCCGCCCACCCGGATGCGTGTCGTGCACCGCCGCCTGAAGCATCAGCCCGTCCAGCGGCAGCGTCCCCGAGTGATTGGCGACGACGAGCGCCCCGCCCTGCGACGGGATGTTCTCGATGCCCTTCACCTCGACCCGGAAGTACTTCTCGTACAGGGGCCTGAGCAGCGACATCAGGACCTTGTCGGTGAGCTCCTCGTCGTATCCGAACTCGTCGACCTCGTAGTCGCCGGTCAGCCGCCGTCGCAGGAACGCGAGCCCGCCCGCGATCCGCCGGTCCCAGCCGGCCCCGCCGCCCGGAGCCGGCACCGGCTCCCGCGGCGCCACCGGAGCCGCCTCGGCGTCGTCCGGTGCCACGTGCTGCTCCGGTACGGGCGCGAGCGGCGCGCCCTTGCGGCCGGGAGCCCGCTTCCCCTTGGCCTCCTTGCCGGTGGCGCCGCCGCCACCCGGCGCGGCACCGCCGTCCTTGGCCTTGGGCCGGACCCGCCTGGTCCGCGGATCATCACCGAAGGGGATGACCTTCGCATCGGCCATGTCAGGTGCACTCCTTGCTGACGAGAGTGGAGAGCCGGTCGACGGTACGGGCGACGGTCTCGGGCGGCAGCAGCCCTGGGCCCCGGCTGCGCGCGAAGTCCGAGAAGGTCTCCGCCGTCGTGTACTTGGGTTCAAAACCCAGTGTCTCGCGCATCTGGGTGGTCCTGACGACCCGTCCGTGCGTCAGCAGCCGGATCTGCTCCGGGGAGAAATCAGTCACCCCGACCGTCCGCAGCGCGGTCCCGACCCAGGTCACGGCGGGCAGCAGCACCGGCACGGTCGGCCGTCCCAGCCGCCGCGAGCACTGAGCGAGCGTCACCACACCGTCCCCGGCGATGTTGAAGGTGCCGCTGTTCATCGTGCCGCGCAGGGGGTCGTGCGAGGCGACGCGCAGTACGTCGATGACGTCGTCCTCGTGCACGAACTGGAGCCGGGGGTCGTACCCGAAGACCGTGGGCAGCACCGGCAGCGAGAAGTAGTCGGCCAGCGGCGAGTCCGCGCAGGGCCCGAGGATGTTCGCGAACCTCAGCACGCACACCGCCACGTCGGGCCGCCGGCGTGCGAAGCCCCGTACGTACCCCTCGACCTCGACCGCGTCCTTCGCGAAGCCGCCGCTCGGCAGCGACTTCGGCGGCGTGGTCTCGGTGAAGACGGCGGGGTCGCGCGGCGCGGACCCGTAGACGCTCGTACTGGACTTCACGACGAGCCGCTGCACGGTCGGCGACTTCTGGCACGCCCCCAGCAGCTGCATCGTGCCGATGACGTTGGTCTCCTTGACCGACGCACGGCTTCCGCCGGTGCCCAGCGGCGTACCGGTGACGTCCAGGTGCACGACGGTGTCGACGGCGTGCTCGGCGAGCACGCGCGCGATGGCGGGCTGGCGGATGTCCGCCTGCACGAAGTCCGCGCCACCCAGGTGGTGCTCGGGCGGGACCGCGTCGACGCCGACCACCCGGTCCACATCGGGGTCACGCTGGATGCGACGTACGAAACGGCCGCCCAGCTGCCGGGCCACACCTGTGACGAGCACGACCTTGCCCAAGATCAGCGCCTTCCCTCGGTCTCCCCTGGCGGCCACCGTAGCGGGTGTGCGTCGCGCTGTGACGACCGCACGGCGGCCGAAGTGACAGCAGACACACATGGGCTACGCGGGGCGCACGGGCCAAACGGGCCACAACGCACCGCAGCCCTCCCACCATGACGGTGGAAGGGCTGCGGATTCACGTACAGCTGCCGCTTACTTCTTGTTGCGACGCTGAACGCGGGTGCGCTTGAGCAGCTTGCGGTGCTTCTTCTTGGCCATCCGCTTGCGCCGCTTCTTGATAACAGAGCCCACGACTACCCTCGCTCACTTCTCTTCACTCGGTGCGGGGCGTCTGGGCCCACACGACCTACGAGGGCCTAGCCTACCCGCCACCGAGAGAGGGACGTAATCCGAGGCCGCCATCAGGCCGATTCCACCCCCACAAAGGACTCTCGGAGGTACTCGTGCACTGCTTGCTCCGGAACCCGGAAGGACCTGCCCACCCGGATCGCCGGCAGATGACCGCTGTGCACCAAGCGGTACACGGTCATCTTCGACACTCGCATCACCGAGGCGACTTCCGCCACGGTCAGAAACTTGACCTCGTTGAGAGGCCTCTCGCCAGCAGCCATGACCCACCTGTACCTTCCGCACCCGACGCGCACCGGCTTCCCCTCCGGTGACTCTTCGTCGCTGTGCGCTCACTCCCAGACTAGGGGCGGGTGATGCGAGTGGGGAAGAGGAGCAGCCATCCGACGCCTACCGTGACAGACACGCTCGATTGAGTACATAGCGAGTAAGCGGTCGGTAGTAATCGGACCGCACGGCATCATCAAGCGGAACGGCGACGGACACCCGCCCCTCGGCCTCTCCTACGAACAGCGCGGGGTCATCGGTATCGGCCAGCCCAATGGCCTCGAACCCCAACTGACCTGCACCGCAGACCCATCCGTGGTCCCCCACGACAAGCCCCGGCAAGGGTCCTCCCGCCTCCTCCGCGGCAGCGAGCGCGACCCTAACCGGGAGGGGCGAATGGCTGTGTGCGCCGGTGTCACTCACGCCGTCCCGCGCGCCGGGTTCTCGCACCAGCGCGACGCCTCGTACGTAGTCCAAGGTGTAAGTACGTACGCCGAACCGGGTCGTTATGTCGACACATCGCCCCTGCGCGGGGGTGAGGACAGGACATCCCGCCGCCGACAAAGCGTCTGCGAGACCGGTGTAGAAACCGAGCAACCGGTGCGGATGGCCGGTCCCGAGCAGCACCGGCACCCCCTGAGCGGCGGCCTCCCCCAACCGCCCCGCGAACGCCTCCAGCCGCGCCAGCGTCCGCTCCGGGTCGATCACGTCGTCCCCGCTCACACACCCCGGATCGTCGGAGACCCCGCACTTGGCGGCCATCAGGGCCATGACCTCGGCCTCGTCCCAGGCCCGCTCGGGGTCGAGCCCCAGCAGCACCCGGGGGTCACGCGCGGCGAACAGCCGGTAGCTCCGCAGGCTCGCCTCCCGCGTGGTGGCCACGGTCCCGGCCAGCCGGGACGCCAACAGATGCGCACGCAAAGCGCCGGTACTCAACACCCTGCCGATGCTCCCCCACCCCCACCCCCCTTTCCGCCAAAACCCCGAACAGACCCCACACTTGGCGTAACCCCGACAACTGCCGTCCCCCAGCAGTTCACGGCGACGAAAGGCAGCCCCGCCCCGAACCCCGATCGGCGGAGAGCCCATCCGGTTCGGCCCCCACCGCCGGCCGACTGGGCCACAGTGCCGAACGGACGCACCTGGGCGCTCTCCGCAGGGCGTAACCCCCGCCGAACCGATCACAGTGCCGGGCGGGGACGTGCCCGGGCGCTCCCCGCAGGGTGCCGAACGCAACCACCCCGAACCAGCCGCAGCCCCACCCGAACGTTCGGCACCCGAGGAGACGCCCGGGCGCGGCACCACCCCCGAAGCCCCGGAACGGCACGGCGCCGAAGCCCCGGCACCACTCCCAAGCCCCCGCACCGCCCAACGCCGGCACCGACCCCCAGCCCCGGGACAGACCTCCACCCCGCCCAAGCGGCGGCGGCACCCCGCCGCCCCACACGCGCCTACGCCAACAACCCCCGCAAAGGAAACGCCGCCCGCCGAGCCGCCAGCACCGCCTGGTCCAAGCGGTCCGCGGGGTCGTACCCCGCCTCCCACCCCTGCCACACCGGCGACACCCCGTCCGTCATCCGCCCGGGTCCCAACTGCCGCGTACGCGCGTACACTTCATCCCGCCAGGACGCCGGAATCACCGACTCCGGATCAACCGGCCGATGCGCCGCGATCCCGACCAGATGCGCCCACGACCGGGGTACGACATCGACCACCGCGTACCCCCCACCCCCGAGCGCCACCCACGCCCCACCGTCGACATACGCATGCGCCAGCTCGTGACACGCCATCTGCACCGCCCGCTGCGCGTCCAGCGATACCGCCAGATGGGCCAGCGGATCCTCGAAGTGCGTGTCGGCGCCGTGCTGCGTGACGAGCACCTGGGGCCGGAAGTCCGCCAGGAGCTCCGGTACGACCGAGTGGAACGCCCGCAGCCACCCCGCGTCCCCCGTCCCCGCTGGCAGCGCCACATTCACCGCCGAGCCCTCACCCGCCCCGCTGCCGCCCGTCTCCTCCGGCCACCCGGTCCCCGGGAACAGCGTGCGCGGATGCTCGTGCAGCGAAATCGTCAGAACCCGCGGATCGTCCCAGAACGCCGCCTGCACCCCGTCCCCGTGGTGCACGTCCACATCCACGTACGCGACCCGCTCCGCCCCCAGTTCCAGCAGCCGCGCGATCGCCAACGACGCGTCGTTGTAGATGCAGAACCCCGCCGCACTCCCCGGCATCGCGTGATGCAGCCCGCCGGCGAAGTTGACCGCGTGCGCGGCCTCCCCCCGCCACACCGCCTCCGCCGCCCCCACCGACTGCCCGGCGATCAGCGCGGAAGCCTCGTGCATCCCGGCGAAGGCGGGATCGTCGACCGTCCCCAGCCCGTACGCCTGATCCGCTCCCCGCGGATCCGCCGAAGCCGCCCGCACCGCCGCCACATAGTCCTCACGGTGCACCAGCCGCAGCGTCGAGTTGCCGGCGGCCGGCGCGGCGACGACATCGACCTCCCGGTCGAGCCCGTACGCCCGTACGAGCCCCATGGTCAGGGCAAGCCTGACGGGGTCCATCGGATGGCTCGCCCCGAAGTCGTAGCCCGTAACAGCGTCATCCCACATCAACAGCGCGCGCCCGCTCATGCCCGCCACCGTATCGGTCGCCCTCGCCGGCGAACGACCGGGCGTACACGAGCGTGACCAGCACAAGCACCATCGGCACGAGCATCGCCCCGCGGTAGCTCCACGCGTCCCCGAGCGCCCCCACCAACGGCGCCCCCACCAGAAACCCCACGTAATTGAACACGTTGAGCCGGGCCACGGCCGCGTCGCTCGCCGCCCCGGGAAAGATCCGCCCCGCCGCCGCGAACGTCTGCGGCACGATCACGCACAGCCCCAGCCCGAGCAGCGTGAACCCGAGCATCCCCACCCCGACCCCCGGAGCCCCCGCCACCACCGCGAACCCACCGGCGGCCACCAGCGCCCCGGCCCGCACCACGGCGACCGCCCCGAACCGCCGCACCCCGAAGTCCCCGACGGCCCGCCCCAGCAGGTTCGTCACCATGTAGACGTTGTACGGCAGAGTCGCCGTCTCCTCCGACGAACCGAGCACGTCCTCCAGGTACTTGGCGCTCCAGTTCGACACGGTCGAGTCCCCGATGTACGCGAACGTCATCACGAGGCACAGGGGCAGCAACAAGCGAAACCCACCCGCCGACGCCACTCCCCCGCCGGCGGCCCCGTCCACCACGCCGTCCCCACCGTCGACGAACCACCGGCTGCCGACGAACACCGCGGGCAACAGCACGGCCGCCACCGGCAGATACGACACGAACAGCGCCAGATCCCAGTGCGCCCCCACCCACGCGAGCGACGCCCCCACGATCCCCCCGAGGCTGTACGCCGCGTGGAAACCCAGCATGATGCTGCGCCCGTACGCCCGCTGAAGGCTCACCCCCAGCATGTTCATGGACGCGTCCAGCGCACCGACCGCCACCCCGAACACCCCCAGGGCGACCGCCACTTGCCACATCCGCGTGCCGCCCCCGACCCACAGCAGCGCCAGCACCACCACCGGCTGCGACCACCGCAGTACGACACTCGGCCTGACCCGCTTCACCAGCAGCTCGGTGGCGACACTGCCCGCACCGGCCAGAATCGGCACGGCGGCCAGGAAGAGCGGCAGCAGCCCGTCGGATATCCCGTACCGGTCCTGAACGGCCGGCAGCCGCGTCACGAGCAACGCGAACGCCACACCCTGCGCGAAGAAGCTCAACCCCAGCGAAGCCCTGCCGTGCCGCAGGCGCGCGTCTGTCATGGCCGCACAGCGTAGGCCCGTCCCCTACCCATGGGTAGAGATCGGTCAGGCGAGCAACTCCGGCAGCTCGCCCAGATCCGAGAAGCACCCCTTCGCACCCGCCAGCCTGTCCGCCGACGTCATCGCGGTGAAGCCGTACACATCCATCCCGGCCGCCCGCGCCGCCTCCACCCCGAGCGGACTGTCCTCCACCACCACACAGCGCTCCGCCGGTACGCCCATCCGCTCGGCGGCGTGCAGAAAGAGGTCGGGGGCCGGCTTGCCCCGCCCGACGTCCTGCGAGCTGAAGATCCAGCTGTCCTCGAACCACTCGTCGAGCCCCGTGACCAGGTGCCCGACCCTGATCCGCTCATGGCTCCCGGAGGACGCCAGACAGTACGACACCCCGTCCGCGACCAGCCGCCCCAGCAGCTCCTCCGCCCCAGCGACCGGCTTCAGCTCCCGCTCGAAAGCGGCGAAGATCCGCGCGTGCAGCGTCTTGTCGAAGTCCTCGGGCAGCCGCTGGCCGGTCCGTTCCAGCACCAGGTCGTGGATCCGGTGCACGGCGGACCCCATGTAGTCGCGGAGCGAGTCCTCGTAGGAGGTCGGGTGCCCCAGCTCGCTCAGGTAGCCGGCCAGGATGGTGTTGGCGATCGGCTCGCTGTCCACGAGGACGCCGTCGTTGTCGAAGATGATGAGGTCGTAGCGCATGACTTGACCTTAAACGCAAAAAAGCCCCGGCCCCTGGACATAAGTCCAGGGGCCGGGGCATAAAATTTGTTCGGCGGCGTCCTACTCTCCCACAGGGTCCCCCCTGCAGTACCATCGGCGCTGAAAGGCTTAGCTTCCGGGTTCGGAATGTAACCGGGCGT
>NZ_JBSGYQ010000097.1:0-17881 GCF_053610585.1 Streptomyces sp. NPDC054887
CGGTGGGACTTCCCACCGGGCCGGTTCCGTCTTCTCGTGCGGGGCCGTCTCGTACGGGGCCCCGACCGGCGCCCCGGCGGAGGGTTGCCTTCCGCGGCGTGGGGGTAGTACGGGCTACGACCCATCCGCACCTTGGCCGCACGGGAGGAAACGCACGTGATCCTGCTGGAAGCTATCGGCTCCATCGCCCTCGGCTTCGCCCTCGCCTGGGCGGCCGTCCACCGGCTCGACGACCGGCTGCCCCCGCGGCGCGTCGTCCTGGCCGCGGGGCCGCTCGGTGCCCTGTTCGGTGCGTACGTCACCCACTCCGCACTCGGCCCGGGCCATGTCGTGGCGACGCTGATCGGCGCGGTGGCGGTGGGAGCGGTTCTGCTCTCGCTCCTCATCCGCCCCAGGGGCCGCATCCGCCGTTCGGCGGCGGCGTAGCGACCGTTTACGGCGTTACGCCGCCAGGCCGAGCGCGGCCATGCGCTTGGTGTGCGCCTCGGTGATCCGGGAGAACATCCGGCCGACCTCCGCCAGGTCGAAGCCGTCGGCGACGCCGCCCACGAGCATCGTGGAGAGCGCGTCGCGGTCCGCCACCACCCGCTGGGCCTGGGAGAGCGCCTCGCCCATCAGCCTGCGGGCCCACAGCGCGAGCCGGCCGCCGCAGCGCGGGTCCGCCTCGATGGCGGCGCGCACCTTCTCCACCGCGAAGTTCCCGTGTCCCGTGTCGTCGAGCACGGCGAGCACCAGCGCGCGGGTGTCGGAGTCGAGCCGCGCGGCGACCTCACGGTAGAAGTCACTGGCGATCGAGTCGCCGACGTACGCCTTGACCAGGCCCTCCAGCCAGTCGGAGGGGGCGGTCTGGCGGTGGAAGTCGTCGAGCGCCTTGGCGAACGGCTCCATGGCCGCCTTCGGCTCCTCGTCGATCGCGGTCAGCCGGTCCCGCAGCCGCTCGAAGTGGTGGAACTCCGCCGACGCCATCTTGGCCAGCTCCGCCTTGTCGGCGAGGGTCGGGGCGAGCTTGGCGTCCTCGGCGAGGCGCTCGAAGGCCGCCAGCTCTCCGTACGCGAGTGCTCCCAGCAGGTCGACGACCGCGGCGTGGTAGTTCGGCTCGGCGGACGCCGTCGCCCAGTCCTGGGCGGCGATGCCGGTCCGGGGCGTCTCTTCGGGTGCAGTGGCGTTGTCAGGCGTCTCCATGAACGGCACAATAGCCCGCCCGTCCCGGTGCGTAAGGGGCTGGTCAGCCACCACCGTCACCCCGATCCGGTAAATCGTACCGACACACCTGCGCGAATCCGGGGTACAGTGGTAAAGCGCTAGCAGAGTGCCCAGGGCATTTGGCGGCGCACTTGAATGA
This sequence comes from Streptomyces sp. NPDC054887, assembly GCF_053610585.1. NCBI lineage: Bacteria > Bacillati > Actinomycetota > Actinomycetes > Kitasatosporales > Streptomycetaceae > Streptomyces > Streptomyces sp. NPDC054887. Next base: position 1,343 of record NZ_JBSGYQ010000097.1, read on the forward strand.
GGATGCCCGGTCGGTGGCCCGATCGGCTCCGACCCGACAGCCCTCCACGCGGGGCGTACCAAGGCGTACGACCGCAAGATGAGGGGCCCCCTCAGCGACATGAGCGCTTGAGCGACGGCACGTGGTCCCGCGCCCCCGGCCCATTTCGGCCGGACGAGAACCAGGCACGGTACGACCCCCTTCGTTCGCCTCGCGTCGCGTCTCACAGAAGAGGCAGCACCCTGACTACGTTCCGAGACCTCGGGATTCTTTCCGAGACCGCCGAGGCCCTTGAGGCCGTCGGCATCACGTCCCCCTTCCCCATCCAGGAGATGACGCTCCCCGTCGCGCTCTCGGGCAGCGACGTCATCGGCCAGGCCAAGACCGGCACGGGCAAGACGCTCGGTTTCGGCCTCCCCCTGCTGGAGCGCGTGACCGTCCCCGCGGACGTCGAGGCCGGCCGGGCGGCGCCCGACAAGCTGACCGAGGCCCCGCAGGCGCTGGTCGTCGTACCCACCCGCGAGCTGTGCCAGCAGGTCACCAACGACCTGCTGACCGCCGGCAAGGTGCGCAACGTGCGGGTGCTCGCCATCTACGGCGGCCGCGCGTACGAGCCGCAGGTCGAGGCGCTCAAGAAGGGCGTCGACATCGTCGTCGGCACGCCCGGGCGTCTGCTGGACCTCGCGGGCCAGAAGAAGCTCGACCTCTCCCACGTGCGGTCCCTCGTCCTCGACGAGGCCGACGAGATGCTCGACCTGGGCTTCCTGCCCGACGTCGAGAAGATCATGAAGATGCTGCCGCCGAAGCGCCAGACGATGCTGTTCTCGGCGACCATGCCGGGCGCGGTCATCGGTCTCGCCCGCCGGTACATGTCGCAGCCGACGCACATCAGCGCCACGTCGCCCGACGACGAGGGCGCGACCGTCGCGAACATCACGCAGCACGTGTTCCGCGCGCACAACATGGACAAGCCGGAGCTCGTCTCCCGCATCCTCCAGGCCGACGGCCGCGGTCTCGCGATGATCTTCTGCCGTACGAAGCGGACCGCCGCCGACATCGCGGAGCAGCTCGAGAAGCGCGGCTTCGCCTCCGGCGCCGTCCACGGCGACCTCGGCCAGGGCGCGCGCGAGCAGGCCCTGCGGGCGTTCCGCAACGGCAAGGTCGACGTGCTGGTGTGCACCGACGTCGCCGCGCGCGGTATCGACGTCGAGGGTGTGACGCACGTCATCAATTACCAGTCGCCCGAGGACGAGAAGACGTACCTGCACCGCGTCGGCCGCACCGGCCGCGCGGGCGCGAAGGGCATCGCCGTCACGCTGGTGGACTGGGACGACATCCCGCGCTGGAAGCTGATCAACAAGGCGCTGGACCTGCCGTTCGACGAGCCGGAGGAGACGTACTCCACGTCGGCCCACCTGTACGAGATCCTGAGCATCCCCGCCGGCACGAAGGGCATACTGCCCCGGGCCGACCGGACCCGTGCGGGTCTGCGCGCGGAAGAGGTCGAGGACCTCGGTGAGACGGGTGGCCGCGGGCGCAGGTCGGCGCCGGCCGCCGCGGCTCCGGCCGTCGTGGAGGAGCGTGCCCCGCGTACGCCGCGTCAGCGTCGCCGTACGCGCAACGGCGCGCCGGTGTCGGCCGACGAGGCGGCGGCGGCTTCGCAGGCCCCCACGGCCACGGAGACCGCCGAGGCTCCCGCCGAGCCCCGCACGCCGCGCCGCCGCCGTCGCACCCGCGCGGCCGAGGCCGTCGTGGAGACGGTGGAGGCTCCGGTGCCCGCCCCCGCGGCGGAGCCCGAGGCCGAGAAGGCCCCCCGTCGCCGTACGCGCACCGCACGGCCGGTGGAAGCCGTCGATGAGGCGCCCGCGGCCGTCGAGACGGAGGCCGCACCGGCCAAGGCGCCGCGCCGCCGCACCCGCGCCGCCGCTGCCGTGGACACCGTCGAGGCGCAGGTCCCCGCCCCCGCGGCGGAGGCCGAGGCCCCGAAGGCGCCGCGCCGCCGTACCCGCGCGACGAAGGCCGCCGAGGTCGTGGACACCGTCGAGGCGCAGGTCCCCGCCCCCGCGGCGGAGGCCGAGGCCCCGAAGGCCCCGCGCCGCCGTACGCGCACCGCCAAGACGGCCGAGGCCGTCACCGAGGCGCCCGCCGCCGCCGAGGCCGAGGCCGCACCGGCCAAGGCACCGCGCCGCCGCACCCGCGCCGTGGACACCGCAGAGGCCCAGGTCCCCGCCCCCGCGGCGGAGGCCGAGGCCCCGAAGGCCCCGCGCCGCCGTACGCGCACCGCCAAGACGGCCGAGACCGTCACCGAGGCGCCCGCCGCCGCCGAGGCCGAGGCCGCACCGGCCAAGGCACCGCGCCGCCGCACCCGCGCCGCCGCCGCCCAGCCGGAGAGCTGAGCGAGCCGGACACGGCAGGCCGCTCAAGCCGGTCACGATGGCCCGGCCCCCGTTCGCGGGGGCCGGGCCATCGGCGCGTTAGCCTCGTCGCATGAGCAGGCCGCCCACGTTCACCCCGCCCCCCGGCACCCGCGCACTCCCCCTGCGCACGTCGCGCGGCGTATTCGCCGCGCTGGAAGCGGAGCCCCCGTCCGCCGGCGCCCGGGGCACCGCACTGCTGCTGCCCGGGTACACCGGCAGCAAGGAGGACTTCATCGCGATGCTGGCGCCCCTCGCGCAGGCGGGGTACCGGATCGTCTCGGTCGACGGGCGCGGTCAGTACGAGTCCGACGGCCCGCCGGACGAAACGGCCTACGCCCAGGGCGAGTTGGCGCTCGACGTGCTCGCACAGGCGGAGGCCGCCGGTACGCCCGTCCATCTCGTCGGGCATTCGCTCGGCGGCCAGATCGCCCGCGCCGCCGTGCTCCTCGACGCCTCGCCGTTCGCGTCGCTGACCCTCATGGCGTCGGGGCCCGCCGAGGTCTCGGAGGCCCAGCGGCAGAAGATCGCCCTGCTGACGCAGGCGTTGACCTCCATGACCATGGATCAGGTCTGGGAGGCCATGCGGGCGCTGGATCCTCCGGAGGACGCCGACCTCGACGGCCCGGCGCTGCGCGCCCGCTGGCTGCGGCACAACCCCGCCCAGCTCGTCGCCACCGGCAGGCAGTTGAGCGGCGAGCCGGACCGCGTGGCCGCACTCGCCGCCGTCGGGCTGCCGGTGCACGTGGTGTCGGGCGTCACGGACGACACCTGGCCGGTGCCGCTGATCGACGGGATGGCCCAACGGCTGGGCGCGTACCGGACGGTGATCGAGGGAGCCCAGCACTCGCCCAACACCGACCGGCCGCAGGAGACGGCGAAGGCGCTGGCGGGGTTCTGGGACGCCCTGTAGGGACGGGCTGCGGCCCGGCCCTTTCGCCCGTACGTCAGTACTGGGCCTGGAGGTGCTGCCAGAAGCCGTCCCGCAGCGCCCGCCGCAGGTCCGCGTGGCCGCGCAGGGAGCGCTGGAGCAGCCGTTCCGCCTCGACCAGGAGTTCCTGGTCGACGGACCCGGGCAGGTACGGGTGGCCGGGCAGCAGGTCCGCGAGCGATTCACGGCCGCGCGCGCCGAGCCAGGCCGCCGCGATCTGCGCGCCGATGAACCGGACGTCCTCGCGGCTGGGCCTCGGGGCGCCCTCGTTCTCGTACGTGGTGACGGGCCGCCGGGTGACGTACGGCTTGCAGAAGTCGAGGTCGAACGTGCGCTGGCTGTCGACCTCCCACAGGAGCGGTTCGGCCTGGTTGCGGCCCTCCCCCGCCTCGATGCCCCACAGGTGGACGCGCGCGCCGTACCCCTGGGCCGCCTCGACCGCCGAGACGAGGTCCTCGTCGCCGCCCACCAGGGCGGCGTCGCTGATGGCGCGGTGCCTGGCCAGCGACTCCAAATCGGTGCGGATGAGGGAGTCGACGCCCTTCTGCTGGTTGTTGGCGTTGAGGTTGCCCAGGCGGACCTTGACGTCGGGCAGTTCGGCGATCGACTGCTGCTCGGTGGTGTGGATGCGCCGCCTGGCCCCGTCGTACCAGTACACGCGCAGCAGCCGGCTGTCCGCGAAGATCGTGCGCGCCTTGTCGATGAACGCCTCGATGATCCCTTCCGCGTCGAGGTCGAAGGACCTGCGGTCCTCGGTCCCCGTCACGAGGAGCCCGGCCGCCGCGTAGACGTAGCCGGCGTCGACGAAGATCGCGTGCGTGGAAGGGGTCTTCGCCACCTCGACCAGCATGCGCTGGAGCAGCTCGTTGGTGCGCTCCAGGCGGGCGGTGACCCTGGCGAGTTCGGTGGAGCCCGAAGGCTGTGCGTCGTCCATACGGCTCTCATTGTCCGTGGCGCGGGGTGGAGCGGCCAACCGGTCCGCCTACCCGCGAGTAATTAGAGAGTCGAAAGTTTTCTTTAGCGTAGGGAATGACTGCGGTGGGCACACCGTTGTAATCACCAGAGAACACGGGGCGCCTAGCCTCGCGTTCCCACACACAGTTCTCCAGCAGGAGGATCAGACGAAGGGAGAAGCCTTGCGCTTCGAAATCATGCGCCTGGACGACGTCGACGGCACCGCCGTCGACAGCACCGTCGTGGACGCCGCCTCCGTCAACCGGATCGTGCAGCAGGCCGCCTCTGTCGGCCAGCGCATCTACATCCGCCCGGCCGAGACATCGGCTTCATAACACTCTGTAGTGGTTTGTTCTGAGGTGAAGCGCCCCCGTACACCGCGTACGGGGGCGCTCGTGCGTCCGGAGCCGGTCAGCTGCCCCGGATCACCTGGGTGACGCCGTTGATGATCTGCTGCACCGCGATGGCGGACAGCATCATGCCCGCGAGGCGCGTCACCAGCACCACGCCGCCATCCTTGATCACACGGATGATCAGCAGCGAGTAGCGCATGGTCAGCCACAGGACCACGTGCATCACGACGATCGCCGCCCAGACCGAGACCTGGCTCTTGGCGCTGTCCGCGTGCTGCACGGCCAGGATGACGGAGACGATCGCGCCGGGGCCCGCGAGCAGCGGCATGCCGAGCGGCACGAGGGCGACGTTGACGTCCTTGGTCTGCGTCGGCTCGTCGGTCTTGCCGGTGAGGAGGTCGAGCGCGATCAGGAGCAGCAGCAGGCCACCCGCGATCATCAGCGCGGGCACGGAGACGTGCAGGTAGTCGAGGATCTGCTGGCCGAGCAGGCCGAAGACGGCGATCACGCCGAAGGCGACGGCGACGGCCTGCCAGGCCATCCGGCGCTGCACCTTGACGGGCCGGCCCGAAGTGAGGGCGAGGAAGATCGGAGTGATCCCCGGGGGGTCCATAATCACAAAAAGGGTGAGAAAGAGGGATCCGAAGACAGCGAAGTCGAGCACAGTGAGGCCTTGCGAGAAGAGGGTCTTACGAGGGAGGTGCGAGCGGACGCGACCGGAGAGCGACGTTACGGGCGGGCGCTTCCGCCCGCGCCCGGCACGGGGAACGCGCCGGTCGCGCGCCGGGTGATCTCGCCGTAGATCTCGGGGTCGGTGGTGTACTCCCCGAGCCGTACGGTCTTGCGGCTGCCGTGGTAGTCGCTGGAGCCGGTGGTCAGCAGCCCGAGGTCGGCGGCCAGTGCGCGCAGGCGTGCGCGGACCGGCTCGTCGTGGTCCATGTGGTCGACCTCGATCCCGTCGAGGCCCGCGGCGGCGAGCGCCGCTATCGCGCTCTCGGGGACGACGTCGCCGCGCTTGGCGGCGCCGGGGTGCGCGAAGACGGTGACTCCGCCGGCCGCCTTGACGAGGCGGATCGCGTCGAAGGGGTCGAGTTCGTGCTTCTCGACGTACGCGCGGCCGCCGTTGGCCAGCCATTCGGGCGTGAAGGCGTCGGAGACGCTCGCCACGACGCCGAGTTCCATCAGCGCGGACGCGATGTGCGGGCGGCCGACCGATCCGTCGCCGGCGATACGGGCCACCTGGTCCCACTCGACCGGCACGCCGAGTTCCCGCAGCTTGCCCACCATGGCCCGCGCGCGGGGCACCCGGTCGTCCCGTACCAGCTCGCGCTCGCGCGCCAGCTCGGGCTCGTCGGGGTCGAAGAGGTACGCCAGCATGTGCAGCCCGATGCCGTCGAGACGGCAGGAGAGCTCCGCGCCGGTCACGAGCGTCAGCCCGTCGGGCAGCGCGGCGATCGCTTCGGCGTGGCCGCGCGTGGAGTCGTGGTCGGTGAGCGCCACGACGTCGAGTCCGGCCGCCGCCGCGTTGCGCACGAGCTCGGCGGGGGTGTCCGTGCCGTCCGACGCCGTGGAGTGGGTGTGCAGGTCGATGCGCACGACGCGTGACTCCGGGGCTCGGCGGGACGGGGGACCGGTCCAGGATAGCCGGGAATCGAACACCCCCGGCCGCCCGCGCTCACCGGGCGACGCGGCGGCGTCAGGACAGCAGGCGGGGTGACAGCGCCCCGCACGGCACGAGCTCCACCTCGGCGCCCGCGTCGCGCAGGTCGGCCAGTATCAGCTCGTCGTACATCAGCAGTCCGGACTGCTCCGGCCAGACGACGGCCCACAGCCACAGCCCGCACGCCTCGCCCGCGAAGACCGCGCGGTCGTCGGGGACGCCGGACAGATGCCACAGCGGCGTGGGCCGGCCGGCCGCCATCAGCTTGACCTGCGGTGGTTTGTCCATGCTCATGTACGCCCCGGGATCGGGGCCCGCCACGCCGGCATAGCGCGCGCCGAGGCCGACACCGAGCTCCTCGGCGATCAGCAGCATCTCACCGAGGCCGCCGAGCGGCCCTGGTCCCGAGCAGGCGACGACGGTGGCCCGTGAGCCACCCCGGTCGTCACCCGCGCAGGTCACCCCGGTGAAAAGCCAGCCGACCGGCAGCGGCCAGGGCATCCACACAGGGACCTTGGCGCGCTTCACGGCGACGGTGAGCGCTTCGACGCTGGGTGGCACCACCGGCTGGAGCGGGTGCACCGTTCCGTGCACGTCGCACTGCCAGGAGTCGGCAAAGAGACCGGGCGCCCTGACCCGGCCACCGCACTTCGGGCAACTGGGTTCGCCCCTCATAGGGCCCAACGGTCCTCCCCGGCCGTCCCCGCGTCAAGGACGATCACCCGTCCGGAGCGTGCCTTCCCCGGGAAAAGCGGATGCGTCCTGCACCGACCAGTGCCCGGCGGGCTGCCTCGTCCGCCGGTCGCCGCAGCGCGGCACCGGTGCGACGGCGCCCTCAGTCGAGCGGTACGGAGGCGCGCAGCGGGTCGCGCAGGTCCGTGCCGTGCGTCAGCCAGCGCTCCTGGAGTTCCTGCGCGCCCTTCACCCGTTTCCACGCCGCCTCGTTGGGCGTCATGGGCAGCAGGGGCAGGAAGTGCACCGGGTCCATCGGGGCGTCCAGGTCCAGGTCCTCGACCAGGCCGCCGGGCTCCGCCACCAGTACGGAGCTGAAGGGCGCGCCGGGCCAGAGCGGCTCCCCGAGGTCCAGTGAGGCCCCGGGGGCCACGATCACGCCCTCGACCTGCGGGGACGCCGCGAGGACCGCGAGCGGGCGCAGCACCTTGTCGGTGTCGGCGAGCCCGGCCCGTACCGAAAGCACCAGCTCGGCGCGCGGGCCCCTGACAGGATCGGCCAGGACGGCGGTGGGGTCGGCCATCGGCTGGGCCGACATGCCCAGGGTGGCGTAACGGACGACGTCCCCGTCGACGAAGCGCAGCACCTCCATGCGGTCCGTACCGAGGAACGTGACGGCGGCGCGCGCGTCCGGTTCGCCCAGCGCAGTGCGCAAACGGGCTTCTACCAGCGCAAGAACATCTCCCATGCGGCGAGCATAAGTCGCGTGGGGACGGGGCATGTGAGGGGCTTGACACAACAGTGGGCTGATAGTCTTGGCCGCTGGTCAGGGCAGCACGCAGAAGCGTGGCTTTCGAGCCCCGACAGACGTCTTCCCCCACGGGGGACCGGCCGGAGGAGGTGGGGCTGCGGTGGATCGAAGTCGTCCCGGCAGTACCAACCGCTCTTCCGCACCGCCAGTGTTCCCCGGGGCCTGAGCCCCTTCGTACCCGGTCGCCGGCCGGTGAAACCCACGGGGCCCACGGCATTTCGCACGACGGAAGAGCACTTCGTTTTTGCCTGATCCGTGTCTGAGCGAACGCCGTCACCGCGTCCTTGCGGTGCCGCCCGCTTTGCCGACGTACGGTCGCCCCGACGCCGTGGCCCGCACGTCTCCATTCCGGGCAGCGCCATGCCTCGCAGACGGCTTCTCCGTGAAGGAGCCCGCCATGTCGATGATCCGTGACCTGCGCGCAGCGGTCCGTCCGTCCCTGCGCAAGAGCAGCACCGTGTACAGCGGTTACGACACCACCCGCGACCCGTCCGCGAGCAGCGCGGTCGTGGACTGCGCCGTCTACCGCGACGGGCGCCGGGTGAAGGACAGCGAATGCCTCACCCCGCACCGGGCGATGACCCGCGTCCGCGAGGGCGGCGGCTTCGCCTGGATCGGTCTGCACGAGCCGACCGAGGCCGAATTCGCAGGTATTGCCGCCGAGTTCGGGCTGCACCCGCTGGCCGTGGAGGACGCCGTACACGCGCACCAGCGGCCCAAGCTGGAGCGGTACGACGACACCCTCTTCACCGTCTTCAAGACGATCCACTACGTCGAGCACACCGAACTCACCGCCACCAGCGAGGTGGTGGAGACCGGTGAGGTGATGTGCTTCACCGGCAAGGACTTCGTCATCACCGTGCGGCACGGCGGCAAGGGTTCGCTCCGCGCGCTGCGCCACCGGCTCCAGGACGACCCGGAACTGCTCGCCAAGGGTCCGTCGGCGGTCCTTCACTCGATCGCCGACCATGTCGTCGACGGGTACATCGCGGTGGCGGGCGCCGTGCAGGACGACATCGACGAGGTCGAGATCGACGTCTTCTCCGCGCCGGCCAAAGGCAGTCCGCGCGGTTCGGACGCGGGCCGGATCTACCAGCTCAAGCGGGAGGTCCTGGAGTTCAAGCGGGCCGTCGCGCCGCTGCTGCGTCCGATGCAGCAGCTCAGCGAGCGGCCGATGCGGCTCATCGACCCGGACATCCAGAAGTACTTCCGGGACGTCGCCGACCACCTCGCGCGGGTGCACGAGGAGGTGGTCGGCTTCGACGAACTGCTGAACTCGATCCTCCAGGCCAACCTGGCGCAGGCGACCGTCGCCCAGAACGAGGACATGCGCAAGATCACGTCCTGGGCGGCGATCGTGGCCGTGCCGACGATGATCTGCGGCGTGTACGGCATGAACTTCGACCACATGCCGGAGCTGCACTGGCGGTACGGCTATCCGCTGGTGCTCGGCTCCATCGTCGTCGTCTGCGTCAGCATCCACCGCACGCTCAAGCGGAACGGCTGGCTCTGACGACGAGCGCGAGGCCGGCCAGGATGACCAGCAGGGCGGGGTAGGCGGCCGTCGGCGGCAGTTGCCCCAGCCACAGCGCGGCGATCAGCGCGGCGCCCGGGGTCTCCAGGAGGATCGCCGTCGACGTGACGGAGGGGCCCAGGGTGCTCACGACGCGGTTGAGCAGGGAGTGGCCGAGGAGTTGGGCGGCGGCCGTGAGCGCGGCCAGCTGGAGCCAGGTCGTGGCGTCGTATCCGCCGAGCTCGGCGCCCGACACCAGGCACGTGACCAGCAGGATCAGCGCGGTCGTCGAGTAGCAGACGTACGTGTACACGGTGGTGCTCACCGTCCGGCGCACCTCGGCGCCGAGCAGCACGTACCCGGCCGCCGCGACGCCGCCGCCGAGCGCGAGGGCGTCGCCCGCGAGCGCGCGCGGGGACAGCGTCATGTCGACGCCGGTCAGGATGACGACGCCGACGACGGCGAGCACCGTGCCGGCCCACACCATGCGGGGCGGCCGGTGACCGCGCATGCGCAGCAGGATCGTCGTCCAGATCGGCGTGGTGGTGCACAGCGCGGTGGAGGACGCCACCGAGGTCATCCGCAGGCTGGGCAGCCAGAGCCCGAAGTGCAGGGCGAGCAGGGCGCCGGCGGCGACGGCGAGCAGCAGCGGCCTGCGGCCGATGCCGCGCAGCTCGGCGCGGTGCTTGAGCAGCACCACCGGGCTCAGTACGCCGACCGCCATGGCGTTGCGCCAGAACGCGATGGCGAGCGCGGGGGCGGCGGTCGCCGCGATGAGCGGCGCGGAGAACGACACGGCGGCGACGGCGACGCCGAGCAGGACGAGGTCGACGCGGGGCGCGGTGTGAAGACCGGTGGACGGACCGGAGGGCGCGGTGGCGATGCCGTCGGGGCGGCTGACTGTTGCGGGCACGGGCTCACGGTAAGGGGCGTGGGACGAATACGGAACTGTCATTTTCCCGGCGGCCGTTTCCGGGGAGCGGCAGGTCCGCGAAGGGGCGGGCGGAGGACGGCGGCAACCGGGCAGCGCCTAGGCTTGCGCGTATGACGCAGACCTTGCTCGACCAGGCCCTCGTCGAGGAGGCCACCAAGAAGTCCGGCCTCATCTGGGTACGAGGCACCGGCCCCGCCCGGTCCCTGTGGCACGTCTGGCACGACGGCGCCGCCTACGTCGTGGGGGACGGCCCGGGCGAGCAGCCGTTCCCCGGACTGGCCGACGGCGCGAGCGCCGAAGTCACCGTACGCAGCAAGGACAAGGGCGGGCGGCTCGTCACCTGGACGGCCGCCGTCGTCGAGCACCCGGCCGGGTCCGAGCCCTGGGAGGCGGCGGTCGCCGAGCTCAAGGGCAAGCGCCTGAACGCGCCCGACGCCGAGCGGATGACCGAGCGCTGGGCCCGCGAGTGCCGCGTCCTGCGCCTGGAGCCGCGCGGCGCGAGCACGGACCTGCCGGACGGATCGCTCGCCGCCGCGCCGCTGCCGACCGGCGCGACGACGCGGCTGCCCGTGCCGGCGGCGCTGCCCCGCCTGCTGATGAAGCGGAAGAAGAAGGGCTAGGTTCCCGTCGGCGCGCCTTCGGGCGGACGGACGCCGGGGGCGCGACGCCGGTCCGTGGGCGTCTTCAGGACGCGTCGGACGTCTTGGGGAGCTGGCCGCCGTAGTCCACGGTCTCGCCCTTGCCCGGCGCCTCCAGCGCGAACTCCTCGTCCCAGTCGGCGAGCCGCACGACGCCCGCCCCGCCCGCCCGCTCCAGGCGCAGCGGGTACGGCGTGCCGTGCAGCGACACCGCGAGGGTCCCGCCGGCGCCCTTGCCGCCGGTGACCTCGATCGTACGGACGCCGCCGACCTTCGGCCGGTCGCCCTTGCCGAGCTTGCCGTGCAGTCCGAGCAGGCCGTCGAGCAGCACGTCCTTGTCGGTGAAACCGCGGAGCTGGTCGTAGACCGGGTCGTCGTCGGGGACCTTGACGTACTTGTCCTCCAGCTTGCCGGCGGCGGCAGCGTCGGACTCGTCCGACTCGTCCGACTCGGAGGGCTGCTCCCCGTGGTCCCAGAAGTCCGCGCCCGCCTTCATGAACAGCTCGTCGTCGATGCGGAGCAGCTCGAAGGTGCTGCCCTTCGAGGTCACGGAGCCGGTGCCGCCGTCCTCCTTGAGGCGCATGTCCAGCTTGTACGAGCGCCCCTTGCTCACGACGGTGCCCGAGAGCCGGACCGACTCGGCGTCGCGCGCGGCTTTGCGCGCCTTGGTCTCGATGGCCGGCGCCGAGAGTCTGCCCACCCCGTTGGTCCCCTTGTCCGGGTCCACCGGCTCCTCGCCGCAGGCGGTGAGGGCCGCGGTCAGCCCGGCGCACACGACGCCGATCAAGGCGGCCCTGCGGGCTCGGGCGGCCGGGGGAAATGCAGTCACAAGCGCACTGCCTCTCATGCGGGTGTCCGGGGTGGCAGCAGGCAGCGTACCTGTGCGGTGTACGCCGACCGGCAGAGAGCCGTCCGGACGCCCCGTTGAAGCGGCGGCGACCGGCACGGGCTAGCCTGAACCCGAATACCGGCCCCTATTTGTGCAGTAAGGGAGGCGCACTCTCATGGCATCGGGCGCCCCCCGGGTCTTCGTCTCGCATCTGGCGGGCATCGCCGTCTTCGACCCGAACGGCGACCAGGTCGGCCGGGTCCGCGACCTGGTCGCGATGCTGCGCGTCGGCAGCAGGCCGCCGCGCCTGCTCGGCATGGTCGTCGAAGTGGTGAGCCGGCGCCGGATCTTCCTTCCCATGACGCGGGTGACCGGTGTCGAGTCCGGACAGGTCATCACGACGGGCGTGGTCAACATGCGGCGCTTCGAGCAGCGCCCGACCGAACGTCTGGTCCTCGGCGAACTCCTCGACCGCCGGGTGCGCCTGGTGGAGAGCGGCGAGGAGGTCACCGTCCTCGACGTGTCGATCGCCCAGCTGCCCGCCCGCCGCGACTGGGAGATCGACAAGGTCTTCGTACGCAAGGGCAAGGGCGGCGCGCTGCGGCGCCGCGGAGAGACGCTGACCGTGGAGTGGTCCGCCGTCACCGGGTTCTCGCTGGAGGAGGACGGACAGGGCGCGGAGAGCCTGCTGGCCACCTTCGAGCAGCTGCGCCCCGCCGACCTGGCCAACGCCCTGCACCACCTGACGCCCAAGCGGCGCGCCGAGGTGGCCGCGGCGCTCGACGACGACCGGCTCGCCGATGTGCTGGAGGAGCTGCCCGACGACGACCAGGTGGAGATCCTCGGCAAGCTCAAGGAGGAGCGGGCGGCCGACGTGCTGGAGGCGATGGACCCGGACGACGCCGCCGACCTGCTGTCCGAGCTGCCGGAGGAGGACAAGGAGCGGCTGCTGACGCTGATGCGGCCGGACGACGCGGCCGACGTTCGGCGGCTGCTCGCGTACGAGGAGCGGACGGCCGGCGGTCTGATGACGACCGAGCCGATCGTGCTGCGGCCCGACGCGACCGTCGCGGACGCCCTCGCGCGCGTACGGCAGCAGGACCTCTCCCCCGCGCTGGCGGCGCAGGTCTACGTCTGCCGGCCGCCGGACGAGACGCCGACGGGCAAGTACCTCGGGACGGTGCACTTCCAGCGGATGCTGCGCGAGCCGCCGGGGACGCTGGTCGGCTCGGTCGTGGAGTCGGACCTGCCGCCGCTTTCGCCGGGCACGGCGCTGCCCGCGGTGACGAGCTACCTGGCCGCGTACAACATGGTCGCCGCCCCGGTCGTGGACGAGAGCGGCTCGCTGCTCGGCGCGGTCACGGTCGACGACGTACTGGACCACCTGCTGCCGGACGACTGGCGCGAGACGGAGTTCCACGAGCCGCCGCCGACGCCGGGGGCCGAGCGGGACGGGGAGGCGGCCGTCCGTGGGCACTGACAGGGGCGCCGAGCCGAGGGAGCGCGGCCGGACCGCGACGGGCGCGAGCGCGCTGCCGCGCGGGTCGCGGGTGCGCCTCGACCAGCCGAGGCCGGCGCGCAAGCGGCTGCTGCCGGAGTACGACCCGGAGGCGTTCGGCCGCTTCTCGGAGCGGATCGCCCGGTTCCTGGGCACCGGGCGCTTCCTGGTCTGGATGACCCTGACCATCGCCCTGTGGGTGGTGTGGAACATCTTCGCGCCGCCCGCCCTGCGCTGGGACGAGTACCCGTTCATCTTCCTGACGCTGATGCTGTCGCTCCAGGCGTCGTACGCCGCCCCCCTGATCCTCCTCGCGCAGAACCGGCAGGACGACCGCGACCGCGTCACGCACGAGCAGGACCGCAAGCAGAACGAGCGGTCCATCGCGGACACCGAGTACCTCACACGGGAGATCGCGGCGCTGCGGATGGGGCTCGGCGAGGTCGCCACCCGCGACTGGATCCGCTCCGAATTCCTCGACCTGGTCAAGGAGCTGGAGGAGCGGCGCGCCCTATTCCCGCCGGAGGCCGTTTCCGAGAGTGACGAATCAGACCGCTGACAGGGCTTTCCCGGTGCGGCGGTACGCGCCGTACCATCACGGTATGGCTATGGAAGACGCGGTGCGTGAAGCACTGGCGACGGTGAACGACCCCGAGATCCACAAACCGATCACTGAACTCGGCATGGTCAAATCGGTTGAGATCGGGGCAGACGGCGCGGTTGCCGTCACGGTCTATCTCACCGTCTCCGGCTGCCCGATGCGCGAGACGATCACCAGCAACGTGCGCGAGGCGGTCGAGCGCGTCGAGGGTGTGACCAGCGTCTCCGTCGAGCTCGACGTGATGAGCGACGAGCAGCGCAAGGAACTCGCCGGCGCGCTGCGCGGCGGCACCGCCGAGCGCGAGGTGCCCTTCGCCCAGCCCGGCTCGCTGACGCGGGTGTACGCGGTGGCGTCCGGCAAGGGCGGCGTCGGCAAGTCCTCGGTGACGGTCAACCTGGCCGCGGCCATGGCCGCCGACGGGCTGAAGGTCGGCGTCGTCGACGCGGACATCTACGGCCACAGCGTGCCGCGCATGCTGGGCGTGGACGGCAGGCCCACCCAGGTCGAGAACATGATCATGCCGCCGTCGGCGCACGGTGTGAAGGTCATCTCCATCGGCATGTTCACCCCAGGCAACGCGCCCGTCGTGTGGCGCGGCCCGATGCTGCACCGCGCGCTCCAGCAGTTCCTCGCGGACGTGTACTGGGGCGACCTGGACGTCCTGCTCCTCGACCTGCCGCCGGGCACCGGCGACATCGCTATCTCGGTGGCGCAGCTCGTGCCGAACGCCGAGATCCTCGTGGTGACGACGCCGCAGCAGGCGGCGGCCGAGGTCGCCGAGCGGGCCGGTTCCATCGCCGTGCAGACCCACCAGAAGATCGTCGGCGTCGTCGAGAACATGTCGGGCCTGCCGTGCCCGCACTGCGACGAGATGGTCGACGTCTTCGGCACCGGCGGCGGCCAGAAGGTCGCCGAGGGGCTCACGAAGACGACCGGCGCGAACGTGCCGGTGCTGGGCGCGATCCCGATCGACGTACGGCTGCGGGAGGGCGGCGACGAGGGCAAGCCCGTCGTGCTGACCGACCCGGACTCGCCGGCCGGCGCCGCGCTGCGCACGATCGCGGGCAAGCTGGGCGGCCGCGCCCGCGGTCTGTCGGGCATGTCGCTCGGCATCACCCCGCGCAACAAGTTCTGACGCGTTCCGCACGCCCCGGACACCCCGAGGGGGCGCCGCTCCTGACGAGCGGCGCCCCCTTCGGCATGCGGTCGTACGCCGGGTGGTCAGCCCTGGTCGTACGCCGAGATGTCCTTGATCACCGAGAAGCCGAGGCCGTACGCGCTCATTCCGCGCCCGTACGCCCCGAGGATCACGCCGTCCTCACCGGCTCCGGCCAGCACCCAGCCGTACTCGGACTCGCGGTAGTGGAAGGACGCCGGTACGCCGTCCACCGGCAGCGAGAGCGTCGACCAGGCCGGGCCCGACAGGTCGTCGGCCAGCTCGAAGGCCGTCTCGGCCTGCTGGTCCAGCCAGTCGTCGCGCAGTGAGTGGTCGAGCTGCGCGGGCCAGGTGGACGAGAGCAGGCCCGAACCGGCCAGCCAGGCGGCGGAGGAGACCGACGTGGCCTCCAGGACGCCCGTACCGTCGCCGCTGCGCCGTACGGGGCTGCTGGCGACGGTGACGACCACCGCGAAGCGCTCCTTCTCCTGCGCGTCGTCGGGGGTGGGCCGTATCGTCGGCTCGTCGCCGTGCCCCGTGGAACCGTGCTGCACCGTGCCGTCCGCCGCCGTGCCGACCTGCATCAGCCAGCGGGGGCCGCTGAACGCGTCGTCAAGCCCGTACCAGGGGAAGGGCGCGCGCAGATAGCCGTCGACCGTACGCCGGGCTGCTGGCACCCCCTCCGCTGTGGACGTGCTGGGCGCGAGGGATGCTCCCTGCGCTCCGACCCGACTCGTGGTCTCCATCTGTCCGGCCGCCTCCTTTGTCCGTGGCGTCCGGACACGGCCCGCCCCCCTCGGGCGTCCTCACATCCGGACAGATGGAGGATAGCCACCTCGGTGCGGCTCGTCGGGAAGGGCGGGGTTCAGGTGGCGTCGGCGTCGAAGGGCGGGCGCTCGCTCCGGGCGGGCGTTTCGCGCTTCTGGAGCAGGTCGGGGGTGCCGGTGGGGTCCTTCGACAGGTTCGCCTTGCCGGCCGAACCGTTCGAGCCGTTCGCCGCTCCGGCGGACGTGTCGCGCTCGCGCCCGTTCACGGCGTCGGCGACCTCCGCCATCTCGCTCTTGAGGTCGAAGCTGCTGCGGATCTCCTTGAGACCGAGGTCGTCGTTGTCCAGCAGCTGCTTGCGCACGAAGGTCTTCGGGTTCAGGTCCTCGAAGTCGAAGTCCTTGAACTCCGGGCCGAGCTCGGAGCGGATGTCCTGCTTGGCGCTCTCGGAGAACTCACGGATCTTGCGGATCATCGCCGAGGCGTCCTGGACGAGCTTCGGCAGCTTGTCCGGCCCGAAGACGAGCACGGCGAGAACCACGAGCGTCACCAGCTCGAGTGCGCCTATGTCACTGAACACCTTGTTGCTCCTTGGGTTCTCCGCGCCCGCAGGTCGGGTGGGTCTCCCCCGCCGCAGGCAGAGGACCGGTCCGGGCCCGGTCCACGGTACCCGCCCAATCTGTCCGGACGGTACCTTCACGCCACACTGGAGCGGACTCCCGGGGGGGGGGGGCCCCCCCCCCCCCGGCCGCGCGGGGGGCGGCCCCCCCCCCCCCCCGCCCGGGGGCGGCGGGCGGCCGGGCGGGGGGGGGGGCCCCCCCGCCCCGCCGG
>NZ_JBSGYQ010000098.1:0-17673 GCF_053610585.1 Streptomyces sp. NPDC054887
GGCGGGTGCCGTGCCCGCCGGACGCGGGCCTCCCGGTCCCGGGCGGGGGACGGCCGGGCCGGGAGGGGTTCAGGGGCGTACGGCCGGTTCCGACCCGGGCGCGACGGCCGCGGCGGTACGGGCCGACTCACGCGGCACGGAGACCAGGGCCGGGCCCTCCTCGGCGCGGGGCGCCGGGGCCGGGACGGGGCGCGGACGCGGCCTGCTCCAGCGGCGCATGGCCGGCATCTCCACGAAGGTGTAGAGCATCCAGCCGGCCAGCAGCGTGGCGGCGAACATCCCGATCATGACCAGGATCGCCACCGGCGTGCTGAAGGTGCCGTTGCCGAGCAGCGCCTGCCGGCCCCAGAAGATCACCACGCCCTGGGCCAGGTAGAAGCCGAAGGAGACGTTGCCGAGCCACTGCATGACCGGGCCCTGGAGCCGGGTGTTGGCGCCGCGCACGTCGGCGGCGGCCAGCGAGGCGATCGCGACGCTGAAGGGGATGGCCGTGGTGGCGACGAAGTTGTAGGGCGCCGGCACGTAGATGGCGGCGGCGTACCCGGCGGCCACCAGGGCGACGACCGGCACCGCGCCGATCTTCGGCCAGCGGCCCGCGAGGACGATCCGCGCCAGCAGCATGCCGAGGACGAACTCGAACATGCGGGTGGGCGGCAGCGTGTAGTTGAACCACATCTGGGACGGCGACAGCGGGATCATCGGGTTGCTCGGCGAGTCCGTGATCACGTACGTCGTCACCAGGCCGACGCCGATCATGCCCACGATGGTGCCGGCGGCCCACCAGTAGAGGCGGCGGGCCGGAATCTTCCGCACGAAGTGCAGGAGCAGCGGGAAGCTCAGGTAGAACAGCATCTCGGCGCACAGCGACCAGGACGGCGCATTGACGCTCATCTGCACGTCGAGCGCGTTGACCCAGGAATTCACCAGGAACAGGCTGAGGAATCCCGTGGTCACCGAGGTGTAGGCGTAGGCGAAGAGGCCGAGCGCCAGGGTCCACATCACGAGGTGGTTCGGGAAGATCTTCACGAGTCGCCGCCGCCAATAGGCGGTCAGCCGCTCACCCGGCTTCACCGACCAGGTGATGACGAATCCACTGAGCAGGAAGAAGAAGGACACGCCCAGGAAGCCGGCGGGTCCGAAGAACGTGTACAGCCCGTCCGCGACGTCCTTGTCGCCGAACGGGTTGACGGGCCCCGAGTGGTCGACCGGGCCAATGGGCTGAAGTGCGTGGATGAAGAACACCAGAAGCGCGGCGAAGAACCGGACGCCCGTCAGTGACGGAAGCGCCTTGCGCTCTCTTCGTATGTCTGGATCGGAATCCACGGTCGGCATGGTTGCGGACACGTCGTGTCTCCATTTCGGGGCCGAAGCGATTGGTGGCGGCACGGCGACATTAGGAAGAACGCGGCGCCGCGCACACCCTTAGCGCCCCCTGTGTTCCAACTCCCCGTAAATGAGGGGGCATTCAGGGGAATGCGCGGGCCCATGGGTGCTGAATACGGTTTACCTGCATTACTGCCTTACCTCATGTGACAGCACGTACTTTCCTCGGAGGACCCATGCTCGACAGAAGGAATCTGCTCCGTGCCGGCGGCGCGCTCGCCGCCACCGCCGCGGTCGCCGGCACCGGCACCTCGGCGTACGCGGACGGCGGCGGCGGAACCACCGCCACGGCTCCGGACTGGGCGGCGCTGCGCTCCCGCATCCAGGGCGACGTCGTGCTGCCCGGCGACACCGCTTACGACACGTCGAAGCAGCTGGCGATCGGCGAGTACGACGCGATCCGGCCCGCCGGTGTCGTCTACGGCGAGACCGCCGACGACGTCAGCGCCGTCGTCCGCTTCGCCCGGGACAACGGCCTGACGCTGCGCACCCGCAGCGGCGGCCACAACTTCGCGGGCTGGTCCACCGGTGACGGCATCGTCCTCGACGTACGCCGCATCAAGCACATCCGCGGCGGCGGGCAGCCGACCGTGCACCTGGGCCCCGGCGTCCACAGCATCGAGGCGCTGGCCGCCCTCAAGCCGTACAACCAGCAGTTCGTCACCGGCACCTGCCCCGACGTGGCCGTCGGCGGATACCTGTCCGGCGGTGGCATCGGCTACCAGAGCCGCGCGTTCGGCATCGGCTCCGACCGGCTCGTCTCCGCCCAGGTCGTGCTCGCCGACGGCCGCCAGGTGCGCGCCTCCGAGACCTGCAACCCCGACCTGTTCTGGGCGCTGCGCGGCAGCGGCGGCGGCAACTTCGGTGTCGTCGTCGACTTCGAGGTGCGGCCCGTCTCGGCCCCGCGCATGGTCTTCTACGAGCAGTTCTGGAACTGGGACGACGCCGACTCGTTCCTCGCCGCCTGGCAGGAGTGGTACGTCACCACCCCGCGCCGCAGCAACGCCCAGGTCATCGTCATCCAGCCGGACGCAGGATCCGGCAACCCGCCGATCATCCTCCAGCAGGGCGCGTACTACGCCACCAAGGAGCAGGCCGACGCCGGACTGGCCGAGCTCAACGCCCGCGTCGGCGCCACCCCCGCCAGCAGCAAGGTTCTCGACCTGGCGTTCTCCGACGGCATGCAGCACGTGTACGGGATCGCCGACGGCGCCCCCCACCCGCCGCGCACCCAGTGGCAGCGGATGCGCGCCCGCATGATCAGCAAGCCGCTCGGCACCAGCGGCACCGCCGCCGCTCTCGCCGCGTTCGAGGGCACGCCCACGGCCGGGCAGACCCGCTACCTCAGCTTCATGGGCCTCGGCGGCGCCGTCGCCGACCTGTCCCCCCGCGCCAACGCGTTCGTCCACCGCGACGCGCTGTTCCACGTCGGGTACGGCGTCGCGCTCGGCAGCGCCGCGCCGGCCGCCGAGGACTCGGCAGCCGCCGTCGCCTGGGCCACCAACGGCTTCAACACCATCGACCCGCTGTCCACGGGCCACTCGTACATCAACTTCCCCGACACGTACCTCAAGGACTGGCAGCGCGCCTACTACGGCGCCAACTACGAGCGCCTGCTGTCGGTCAAGAAGGCGTACGACCCCACGCGGTTCTTCAACCACCCGCGCGCCATCGGCAACTGACACCGCTCCCTCCCACCCACCCAGAAAGGCAATCGCGATGACGGTCACCGAGAACGAGTCCAGCGGGCAGCCCGGCGAGGCCGCCGCACCCCCGCCGGGCTGCCCCATGCACGGCCTCGTGCCCGGCTACCCCTTCGGGGAGCCGGTCACCACCGAACTGCACCCCAAGTACGCCGAGATCCGCGAGCAGGCCGCGCTCACCCGCGTCGACATGCAGTACGGCGGCGAGGCGTGGCTCGCCACCCGGCACGCCGACGTCAAGACCGTCCTCGCCGACCGCCGGTTCAGCCGCGAGGCCACCGTCGGCAAGGACGTCCCGCGCGTCCGCAAGGCCGTCGAGGAACTGAACATCGTCAGCATGGACGACCCCGAGCACGGCCGGCTGCGCAAGCTGGTCGCCAAGGCGTTCACCGTCCGCCGGGTCGAGCAGATGCGCCCGCGCGCCCAGGAGATAGCCGACGAGCTGCTCGACAAGATGCTCGCCTCCGGCAACACCGGCGACCTGGCCGCCCAGTACGCCTGGATGCTGCCCATCACCGTCATCTGCGAGATGCTCGACGTCCCGCTGGAGGACCACTACAAGTTCCGCGCCTGGATCGACACCTGGCTGACCCTCGGGGACGAGCACACCCTGGAGGAGATGAACGAGGCGCGCTTCGAGAAGCTCCCCGAGTACATGTCCTCGCTGATCGCCAAGCGGCGCGCGCAGCCCGGCGACGACCTGCTGTCCGCCCTCGTCGCCGCCCGCGACGAGCAGGACAAGCTCAGCGAGGAGGAGCTGATCACCATGTCGATCGCGCTCCTCGCCACCGGCCACCACACCACGGCCAACCAGCTCGCCAACCACCTGTACATCCTGCTCAGCCGCCGTGAGGAGTGGCAGAAGCTGGTCGACCGGCCGGAGCTGCTCAACACCGCCATCGAGGAGCTGCTGCGCGTCACCCCGCTCAGCCCGTACTCGGAGAACACCCGCATCGCCACCGAGGACCTGGAGCTCGGCGGCCAGCTCGTGAAGGCCGGCGAGGCCGTCATGATCTTCCCGGCGGTCGGCAACCGTGACCCCCGCGTCTTCGAGAACCCCGAGGACCTCGACCTCACCCGCGAGCACAACCCGCACATCGCGTTCGGCCACGGCATCCACCACTGCCTGGGCGCCCCGCTGGCCCGCCTGGAGCTCCAGGTCGCCCTCGGCACGCTGCTGCGCCGGCTGCCGGACGTCGAACTCGCCGTGCCCGCCGAGGACGTGCCCTGGAAGACCGACAACGTCGTACGCGGCGTCGCCGGTCTGCCCGTGAAGTGGTGACCGCCGTGACCTGGCACATCGAGGTGGACCAGCACGCCTGCATGGGCGCCGGCCTGTGCAACGGCAACCTGCCCGACCGTTTCCGGCTCGCCGGCGGCAAGGCGGAGCCCGTCGAGTCCCGGATCGAACCGGACGAGGACGTGCTCGACGCGGCGGACTACTGCCCGTACCGCGCCATCGACGTCACCGACCTGGCCACCGGCGACTCGCTCGTCGCGGCCGACTGACCCTCACGTCCTGATCACACGCTTTGACCATGAAGACAGGAGAACGGTCGTGACGATCACGACGACCGAGCCGGAGCGCACCTCCGGCCCAGGACGACCGGCCGCGGCCGGACCGTCCGTACGCTGGTGGAGACGCCCCTGGGTCGGTCCGCTCGCGACCGTGGCCGCGGTGTTCATCGCGTACAACGTGCCGCGCTACCTCACCTTCGACCCGGCGGACAGCAAGATCCCGCTGGCGCCCGGCCACTCGTGGCACTACCCGGTCCTGGTCGCCCATGTCGTGTTCGGCACGGTCGCCCTGGTCACCTGCTGCCTCCAGGTCTGGCCCGCCCTGCGCAAGAAGCACCCGAAGGTCCACCGGATCAGCGGCCGGCTGTACGTCCTCGCGGGCGTCCTGCCCGGCGCCGTCGCCGGTGTCGCCGTCGCCATGGTCAGCCCGTCCGGCCTGTCGATGCAGGTGAGCACCGTCACCACCTCGGTGCTGTGGGCCGGTACGGCGATAGCCGGTATCCGGATGGCCCGGCAGGGCCGTCAGGACGAGCACCGGCGGTGGATGGTGCGCAGCTTCGCGCTGACACTGTCGATCATCTTCAGCCGCATCCTCGGCGTGATCTACGACCACACCATCCTGCCGATGCCCGTCACCCAGGACATCCCGACGCTCATCGCGTGGGGGCAGGCGCGGGCGGGGCTGGCGTCCTGGCCGGGCTGGATCATCCCGCTGCTCATCGCCGAGTGGTGGCTGATCGAACGCGGCGCCGCCGCCCGCCACAAGGCGCGCGCGGCCCGGCGCAAGGCCGCGATGCCCTCCTGATCGCGTACGGACCACCGGTCACCGCGTACGAAGGCCGCCCCCGGGTCCCGGGGGCGGCCTTCGTCGTGCGGGTGAGCGGACCGGTTCACCCCAGGCGCTGACGCCCGCCCGTCGCCGCGGACCGCTTGACCGCGTCCAGCAGGCGGTGCGTACGGACGGCCGTGCCGAAGTCCGGCTCGAAGGACTCGCCCGTACGGATGGCCCGCGCCAGGTCCGCGTACACCTGGTGCACGTTGCTCACCGGGGACGGCACGCCGTCCAGTGCGGGGCGGTAGGAGGCGGGCAGCGCGATCTCCTCGACGGGGCCGCCGTTGGCGCGGGCGTGGGTGAGCACGAACTCGGGGCCCACCAGCGAGTCGTCCGTGGAGCGCAGCACCAGCCGGCCCGCCCGCCCGTGCACCTCGATGCGGAAGCCGTCGCCGCGGGGGCCGCCCGTCATGAAGTGCGCCGAGGCCGCCGCCCCCGACTCCAGCAGGCCCGCCACCACGATCTGGTCCGGCGACGTCACCTCGATCTCCTCGCCCGTCTCCTGCATCGTGACGCGGTCGATCCGCGTCGTCAGGGTCGCGGAGAGCTCGGCGAAACCGCCGACCGCCGAGCCGTACATGTCGAGGGCGTGGCCGCCGACGACGGCCACGTGGTTGACGCCCTTGGTGTGGTCGAACAGGGCGGCGTACCGCTGCGACCAGACCTCGGGGGCCGCCAGCGAGTAACCGAGCGACGTGGAGAGGACCTCGCCGACCAGGCCGTCCGCGAGCAGGTCGCGCAGCAGCCGGATCGCCGGGTGGTGCCGTGACTGGAGCCCGACGGCGTGCCGGACGCCGGCCTTGTCCGCGCTCGTGCGGAACCGCTCGGCGGTGTCCGCGTCGAGCGCCAGCGGCCACTCGCTGTAGACGTGCTTCCCGGCCGCGATCGCCGCGTCCACCAGGCCGTCGCGCTGGGGGAGCTGCACGGCGACGGTGACGAGGTCGACCTCCGGGTGCGCCATCAGCTCGCGGGCGTCGGCGAAGGCGTGCCGGGCGCCCCACACGCCGGCCGCGGCCCGCGCCGACTCCGGGCTCGTGCCGGCGACCGCGGTGATCTCGTAGTCGTCGCGGGAAGCCGCCAGGGCGGGCAGATGGATCCCCCGTCCCCACCCCCGTTCGGCGTGCGCTCCTACCACTCCCACTCGGATCCTGTCCGCCACGGTGAACACCTCTCGGTCTGTTGCGTACGTACGTTGCTTGCTCGTTCTGGACGGCCCGCGGTGGCCTCACCGCCGGCCCCACCGCCAACGGACCGGAGCGCGGCCGGCAGACAACACCGGCCGCGCTCCCGTCCGTTGGCTCAGTGGATCACCCGGTGACCGGGTCAGTGCACGGTGACGGGCGCGGCCTGGGCGGCCGCCTGGTCGGCGGGCCGGTCCGACGCGTCCGGCTGCGCGGCCGGCTTGTCCCGCAGGACGAAGAAGGTCACGAGCCAGGCGAGGAAGACGAACCCGGCGGAGAACTGGAACCCGAGCCCGTAGCCGTCCCGCAGCGCCTGCACCTGCGCGGTGCCCTCGCTGATCAGGGAGTTGCTGTACGAGGTGGCCACCGTGGCCAGGACCGCGAGGCCGACCGCGGCGCCCGCCTGCTGGGCGGTGGTGTTCAGGCCCGACGCCAGACCGGCGTCGGCGGGCGCGGCGCCCGACATGGCCCGCATGATGACCGCCGGGACGGTGAGGCCCATGCCGAAGCCCTGGATGACGAGGGTCGGGAGCACGTCCGTGGCGTAGTTGCCGTCGACGGGCGCCCGGCTGAGCAGCAGCAGGCCGGCGCCCAGGAACAGCAGGCCGGTCAGCAGCACCCGGCGGGTGCCGTAGCGGGCGGTGAGCTTCGCCGTGAAGAACAGCGACATGGTGCCGATGACGATGGGCGCGGGGAGGAACGCCAGGCCGGTCTGCATCGAGTCGAAGCCGAGGACGCGCTGGAGGTACAGGGCGTTGAGGAACTGGAAGCCGAAGCCGGCCGCGAAGAGCAGCACCACCGCGATGTTCGCGCCGGAGATCTCCCGGTTGCGGAAGATGCGCAGGGCGAGCAGCGGCTTGGCGGCCTTGGCCTGGCGGAGCACGAACGCGGCCAGCAGCAGGACCGAGATCGCGCCGTACAGACCCAGCTCACCGTTGCTGTGCTTGTCCTCGGCGACCTGCGAGATGGTGAACACGCCCAGCGAGAGACCGGCGGTGACGAGCACAGCGCCGATCGCGTCCGCGCCGGCCCGCAGGCCGAGACCCGGCCGCCCGGTGAGCAGCCGCAGACCGGCGACCAGGGCCACCGCGCCGATCGGCAGGTTGATCAGGAACACCCAGTGCCAGCCCAGCGTCTCGGTGATGACACCGCCCGCGATCAGGCCGACCGAGGCGCCGCCGGCCGACACGAAGCCGTAGATGCCCATCGCCTTGGCCTGCTCGCCCGGCTCCGGGTACAGGCCGACGATCATGCCGAGCACCACGGCCGAGGCCAGTGCGGCGCCCACGCCCTGGAGGAAGCGGCCGGCGATCAGCAGCTCCGAGGTGGTGGCGATGCCGCAGAGGAGCGACGCGGCGGTGAAGGTGACCAGACCGGCCAGGAACACCTTCTTGGTGCCGAGCAGGTCACCGAGGCGGCCCGACAGGAGGAGGAGGCCCGCGAAGGCGATCAGGTAGGAGTTCACCACCCAGGACAGCCCGCTCTGGGAGAAGTCCAGGTCGTTCTGGATGGTGGGCAGGGCGACCGTCACGATCGTCCCGTCGAGGACGATCATCAGCTGCATCGCGCAGAGAATGGCGAGCGCCAGCCCGCGCGAGCTGGATTTCGTTTTTGAGGTCACGGATCTCAACTTCCTTGTCCGGGAACGGAATGGGGGGTGCTGCACATGGGCTGACGAGTGCGGCTGACTCAGGGCGGCTGCCTAAGTGCACGTCTTGTTACAGAGTTCATGGTCTGGGACCATGAACTCGATGGGAAGGAGGCACTTTTATGTCTCAGGGGAACACCGGTGTGACCACCGAGGTCAGCGCCGTGAAGCAGTGCGAAACTCCTGCCGCGCAGTCCGCCTGTTCGGTTCTTGAGGTCCTCGGCCGGGTGAGCGGGAAGTGGAGTATCGGCATCCTGCTGGTCACCACGCAGGGCCCGGCCCGCTTCACCGAACTGGAGCGCCAGGTCAAGGGCATCAGCCGCCGCATGCTGACGCTCACGCTCCGCAACCTGGAGCGTGACGGCCTGCTGACCCGCACCGTGTATCCGACGGTGCCGCCGAAGGTCGAGTACACGGCCACGCCGATGGCCTGCGAGCTGTACGACTCGCTCGTCCTGCTCACCGGCTGGGCGGAGCGCCACCTGCACGAGATCGACCGGGCCCGCGCCGACTACGACGACGTCCTGGCCGCCGCCGAGGCGGACCGCACCCCCGCACTGGCCGGCTGACCACCGGAGCGCCCCGCACGCGAAGCGCGGGGCGCCCGGGGACCCCGGCGCCCCGCTCCGCGTGCTCACGCCACCCGTAACGGAGCCAGGTGCTCCCGCAGGCCGTCCACGAGCCGCGCCGCCGAAGCGGCGTCGGCCGCCGCGCCGTAGACGTACGTGTCCGGGCGGACCAGGACGCTCCGCGCCCCGATCCCGTCCAGGTAGGCGCCGTACGCCCCCTCGACGTCGACCACGACACCGGCACCGGCGGGGGCGTCGGAGGCAGCACCGGCGTCGCGCAGCCACACCAGGCGCGTCCCGAGCCCGGCCAGGAACGCGCGGTCCCCGGCGTCGAGCAGCTCCGCCGGATCGTCCCGGGACACGAACACGAAGCCCCGCCCGACCACGTCGTCGAACAGCCCTTCGCCGCCCGCGCCCGCGACCCTCGGCTGCGGCACCTGGTCACCCGACCCGGGCCGCCGCCTGCCCTTCTCGTCGCGGCTCAACAGGCCCTTGGTGAGCGGATGGAACGGCGACTGCTGCGGCCGGGCCAGCTTGCGCTCGCGCGCCGCGATCATCACCGCGTCACGGTCGGCCGCCGCCTTGGCGTCGGTCTGGCAGATCACCTTGCCGAGGTTCACCGACATCCCGATGGCGTGCTGCACGTGCGTACGCCGCTCCTCGGTGTACGAGTCGAGCAGCGACTCGTCGGCGCGACCGGCGAGCACCAGGTCCAGCTTCCACACGAGGTTGGCGGCGTCACGGAAGCCCGAACTCATGCCCTGGCCGGCGAACGGCGGCATCAGGTGCGCCGCGTCCCCCGCGATCAACAGCCGCCCGGCACGCCACTGCTGGGCGGTCGCGGCCTGGAAGGCGTACACGGCGTGCCGCTCCATGACACCGTCGTCAGGAGTGATGCCGCACAGCTCCAGGAGCCGCCACGCGGTCTCCGCGGTGTCCATCTCCTCCTTGGTCTCGCCCGGCAGCAGCATGAACTCCCACCGCCGGTGCCCGGGACCGGCCGACACCTGGGTGCGGGGACGGGCCGGGTCGCAGATCTGGAGGTTGTTCGGCGTGAACTCGCGCCGGTCGTGCAGCACCAGGTCGCAGATCAGCCACTCGTGGTGGAAGCCCAGGTCCGTGGCCGGGGTGCCGATGCGGCGGCGTACGAAGCTGTTCGCCCCGTCGCAGCCGACGACGAAGCGCCCCCGCAGCCGGCGACGCGTCCCGTCCGCGCCCCGTACGGCCAGCTCCACGCCGTCGTCCGTCTCGGCCAGGTCGACGGCCTCGTACCCGCGCAGCACGGTCAGCCCGGGAAGCCGCTCGCCGCGCGCGATCAGGGCCTCTTCGAGACCCGGCTGGTACATGGACGTCGACTCGGGCCAGCCGTTGCGGCCGTGCTCCTCGGCGGCGCCGATGTAGAGCAGGTCCTGCCCGGCGCCGTTGCGCCACATGTAGTCCCCGGACGGCTCACCGACCGAGGCCAGGTGGCCGGCGACCCCGGCCGAGGCCAGGACGCGGGCCGCCTCGCCGTCGAAGGCGACCGCGCGCGGCATCGTGTACGGCCTGGGGTGCCGCTCGACGACGATCACCCGGCGGCCGCGCTGGGCCATCAGGTTGGCCAGCACCTGCCCCACCGGGCCGTAGCCGACGACGAGCAGATCCGCCACGTCGTCAGGCCACCACAGCGCACTATCGGCCGACGCAGACATCGTGTACTCCTCTTTCGTGAGTGGCGGTGCAGGGTCAGTCCTGAAGCAGGACGTGCTTGATCGCGGCGTCGAGGTCGGGCTGCTTGACGAGCACCCGGACGTGCTCCCGCCCGTCCTCGACGGTCAGCAGACGGCGGCCGGTCAGCGTCATCTGCCCGTTCTCCAGGGCCCGGCCGCGGATGTACGTGACATTGGCGGCAAGCATCCGGGCGTACTCGTCGAGGACCGGGTTCTCGGTGTCCAGCCACTCCGAGAAGCTGCGCGCCCGGAGCCTGAAGCGGTGGATGGTGCCCCACTCGCCGTCGCGCGGCTTGCGCTCCAGGTAGTGGAAG
This sequence comes from Streptomyces sp. NPDC054887, assembly GCF_053610585.1. NCBI lineage: Bacteria > Bacillati > Actinomycetota > Actinomycetes > Kitasatosporales > Streptomycetaceae > Streptomyces > Streptomyces sp. NPDC054887. Next base: position 10,858 of record NZ_JBSGYQ010000098.1, read on the forward strand.
CCCGTACCGTCCGGATCGGCGGCGGACCGCTCCACCACCCGGAACTGGCTGCCGTACTGCTCCTGCGCCTCGGGGGAGACCCGTACCGGCTCGATCAGCGAAGGACCCGAGTAGCCGACGTCGGCCAGGTACCACTCACCGTCGATGCGCACACCGTTGAACAGGTGCTCCAGCTCCGGACCGAAACTGCCGTCGGGGCCGCGCACGCCGGCCGAGAAGACCACGACCTCGAAGCCGAGACGGCCCAGCAGTGCGCGGAAGAGCCCGTTCAGTTCGTAGCAGACACCGCCGCGGCCACCGACCACGACCTCCTTGTAGGTGGTGTCGACGTCGATGTCGACACCGTCCCAGATCGCCGTGCCGCGCTCCTCGTTGAGGGCGTTGTCGAAGGGGATGGTCATCAGGTGCGCCTTGTGGAGGACGCGGAGCGTCTCCAGGGTGGCGGCGGGATGCGGGCCGCTGTGGCCGAGCTTGGCGAGATAGTGATCGACGTCGAACATGAATGCGTCCGTACCTTTCGGAAGGGTGTGCACGAGGGGCCGCCGTGGGCGGGTGAGGAAGTTCGTCAGGCCCCGGCGGGGACCGCGACCTTGCCGGCCAGGTACTCCGCGACCATCGCGGGCGTCGGCTGGTCGAACAGCAGCATCACGGGAAGCTCCACGCCGAGCTCCTCCGCCAGCCGGTTGCGCAGCTCGACGGCGGTCAGCGAGTTGAACCCCACGTCGAAGAACGCCTCGTCGTCGTCGACCGCGTCCGCGTCGGCGTGGCCGAGCACGGCCGCCGTCTCGGTCCGTACCAGTTCGAGCAGGGCGTCGGCCCGCTCCTCGTCCGAAAGGCCGGCGATCCGCTCGGCGAACGATTCCTTGGACGACGTCATGTCGGTCTCCTCGTCAGGGTCGGTGAAGCCCGCGGCCGTCAGCTCGTCGGCGGCCCCGTTGGGCTGCACCTGCGCGAGCCAGTAGTGCCGGTGCTGGAAGGGATAGGTGGGCAGCTCGACCCGGGCGGGCCGCGCGTCCCCGAAAGCCGGTCGCCAGTCGAGCGGTACGCCGCGCACGTGCAGCTCGGCCGCCGACAGCAGGAACCGCTGAAGCCCGCCGTCGCCGCGCCGCAGCGTCCCGCCCACGACGGTCGGCGCACCGGCCCGGCTCTCGACGATCTCGCGCACCGGCATGCTCAGCACGGGGTGGGCGCTGATCTCGACGAAGGTACGGAAGTCGTCGGCTACGAGTGTTTCGATGGATTCGCCGAAGCGGACTTGGTGGCGGAGGTTGTCGTACCAGTAGCGGCCGTCGACGGGTGTGTTTCCCAGCCACTCGCCCCGGAGGGTGGAGAACATGGGGATGGTGGGGGCGGTGGGCCGCAGGCCGTCGAGGACGAGGGCGAGTTCGTCTTCGATGCGTTCGACGTGGCTGGTGTGGGAGGCGTAGTCGACGGGGATCTTGCGGGCTCGTATGCCGTCGGTTTCGCACTGGGTGTGGAGGTTGTCGAGTGCGTCGGCGTCGCCGGCGACGACGGTGGAGGTGGGTCCGTTGACGGCGGCGATTTCGATGCGGCCCTGGTAGGAGGCGATACGTTCCTTCGCCGTTTGCAGGGGCAGGGGGAGGGACATCATGCCGCCGTGTCCGGCGAGGTGGGCGCCGATGGCTTGGCTGCGGAGGGTGACGATGCGGGCGGCGTCGTCGAGGGTGAGGGCGCCGGCGATGTGGGCTGCGGCGATTTCGCCCTGGGAGTGGCCGATGACGGCGTCGGGGGTGAGCCCGTGGTGCTGCCACAGCCGGGCGAGCGACACCATGATGGCGAAGGAGGCGGGCTGTACGACGTCGACGCGGTCGAAGCCGGGGGCGCCGTCCGCCTGGCGTATGACGTCGATCAGTGACCAGTCGACGTAGGTGCTGAGGGCTTGTGCGCACTCGGTCATCGCGGTAGCGAAGACGGGTGAGTCGTCGAGGAGCTGGGCTCCCATGCCGGCCCACTGGTGTCCCTGTCCGGGGAAGACGAACGCGGTCTTGCCGTCCACGTCCGCCGTGCCCGTGATCAGTTCGGTGGCGGATTCTCCCGCCGCCAGCGCCCGCAGGCCGTCGGTCAGTTCCTCCCGGCCGGCGCCGACCACGACCGCACGGCGGTCCAGCTGGGCCCGGTCGAAGGCCAGCCCCTGGCCCACCGCCACCGACCCGAGGTGCTCCGTACCGGCGAGGAGGCGCTCGGCCTGGGCGTGCAGGGCGTTCGCGGTCTTGGCGGAGACGAGCCACGGCACGACGCCGGGTGCGGCGTCCGCTGCGGCGGTCTGCTCTTCGGGGGCGGGGGCCGGTGCCTGCTCGATGATGACGTGGGCGTTGGTGCCGCTGACGCCGAAGGAGGAGACGGCGGCGCGGCGCGGGCGGTCGAGCTCGGGCCACGGGCGGGCCTCGGTGAGCAGTTCCACCGCGCCCTCGGACCAGTCGACCTTCGTCGACGGCTCGTCCACATGCAGGGTCCTGGGCAGCACCCCGTGCCGTATTGCCTCGACCATCTTGATGATCCCGGCGACACCGGCGGCCGACTGGGCGTGGCCGATGTTGGACTTCAACGAGCCGAGCCAGAGCGGCTGTTCGGCGTCGCGCCCCTTGCCGTAGGTGGCGATGAGCGCCTGCGCCTCGATGGGGTCGCCCAGGGTGGTGCCGGTGCCGTGCGCTTCGACGGTGTCGATGTCGGCGGGGGTGAGTCCGGCGTTGTCGAGGGCGGCGCGGATGACGCGCTGCTGGGAGGGGCCGTTGGGGGCGGTGAGGCCGTTGGACGCGCCGTCCTGGTTGACCGCCGTGCCGCGTACGACCGCGAGCACGGGGTGGCCGAGGCGTTCGGCATCGGAGAGCCGTTCGACGAGCAGTACGCCTACGCCCTCCGCCCACCCGGTGCCGTCGGCGGCGTCCGCGAACGCCTTGCAGCGGCCGTCGGTGGACAGGCCCCGCTGGCGCGAGAACTCCACGAACACACCCGGCGTGCCCATGACCGCGGCCCCTCCGGCGAGCGCCATGTCGATCTCACCGTTGCGCAGCGACTGGACCGCCAGGTGCAGCGCCACGAGCGAGGACGAGCAGGCCGTGTCCACCGTGATCGCGGGACCTTCGAGACCGAGGGTGTAGGACACCCGGCCGGAGGCCACGCTTCCGGAGTTGCCGGTGCCCAGGAAGCCTTCGAGCCCCTTGGGGGAGAACTCGAGCCCCGGCGCGTAGTCGTGGTACATCACGCCCGAGTACACGCCCACCCGGCTGCCCTGAAGCGCGGTCGGGTCCAGGCCCGCTCGCTCGAACGCCTCCCACGACGTCTCCAGGAGCAGCCGCTGCTGCGGGTCCATCGCGAGCGCCTCACGCGGCGAGATCCCGAAGAAACCCGCGTCGAACTCGCCGGCGTCGTGGAGGAAGCCGCCCTCGCTGACGTACGACGTACCCGTACGCTCCGGGTCCGGGTCGAAGAGCCGTTCCAGGTCCCAGCCCCGGCTCTCCGGGAAGCCGGACACCGCGTCCGTGCCCTCGTCCACCAGTCGCCACAGGTCACCGGGGGAGGCCACGCCGCCGGGCAGCCGGCAGGCCATGCCCACGATGGCGACCGGCTCACGCGCGGCGTCCGCGATGCGCTGGTTCTCCTGCTTGAGACGTTCGTTCTCCATGAGCGAGGCGCGCAGCGCCTCGACCAGCCGCTCGCTGGGCGTTCCCATCGTTTCCTCCACAGTCAGCAGTCCGTAGGTGTTCGCTCGGTCGGTGATCAGTTGCCGATGGCGCCGAGGGCGCGGGCCACGAGGTCGTCGGCGTCCATGGCGGCGATACGGCCGAGCTCCTCGGCGGTGGCCGCCTCCGCCTCGGCCGCCGACAGAACGGGCGCTGCCGGGGCGGCGGCGACGTCGTCGGCCGCGTCCCCGGGGACCAGCTCGGACTGGAGGTGGTCGGCGAGGGCTGCCGGGGTCGGGTAGTCGAAGATCAGCGTCGCGGGGAGCCGGATACCGGTCGCCGTCGCCAGCCGGTTGCGCAGCTCGACCGCTGTCAGCGAGTCGAAGCCCACGTCCTTGAAGGGCTGACCCGAACGGATCGGCACATCACCGAGCACGGTCGAGGCGTGCCCGCGCACGAGGTCGAGCAGCCGACGCCGGCGGTCGGCCTCGGGGAGCGCGGCCATCTGGTCGGCCAGGGACTCCGGTGCGTCCGCCGCGCTGTGGGCCGCCTTGCGGGGCTGGCGTACCAGGCCCCGCAGAACGACCTGGAGGCTGCCGTCGACGGCCGCGGCGCGCAGCGCCCCGAAGTTCATCTTGCTGGTCACGAGCGCCGCTTCCGACGACCGCAGGCCGGCGTCCAGGAGCGCCATGCCCTCCTCGGCCGTCAGCGCCGCCGCGCCCTGACGGCTCATGCGGTTCTGGTCGCCGCTGTCCAGATGCCCCGTCATGCCGCTCGCGTCGGCCCACAGACCCCAGGCGAGGGAGGTGGCGGGGGTGCCTTGGGTGCGGAGGTGGTGGGCGTAGGCGTCGAGTGCGGCGTTGGCGGCGGCGTAGTTGGCCTGTCCGGGGTTGCCGAGGGTGCCGGCGGCGGAGGAGAAGAGGACGAAGGCGGCGAGGTCGTGGTTCTTGGTGGCTTCGTGGAGGACGTGGGCGGCGTCGGTCTTGGCGGTGAAGGCGGTGTTGAGGCGGTCGGGGTTCTGGGCGGTGATGATGCCGTCGTCGAGTACGCCTGCGGTGTGGATGACGGCGGTCAGCGGGTGGTCGGGGTGGAGGGTGTCGAGGAGTGCCGCGACTTGGTCGGGGTTGGTGGCGTCGACGGCGCTGATGGTGATGTGGGCGCCGAGTGCGGTGAGTTCTTGGTGGAGTTGGTCGGCGCCGGGTGCGGAGGGGCCGCGTCGGCTGATGAGGTGGAGGTGGGTGATGTGGTGGTGGGTGATGAGGTGGCGGGCGGTGAGGGCGCCGAGGGTGCCGGTGCCGCCGGTGATGAGGACGGTGCCGTTGGGGTTGAGGGGGCTGTCGCCGGTGGTGAGGGGGGTGCGGGTGAGGCGGGGGACGGTGATCTGGCCGTTTCGTAGTGCCAGTTGGGGTTCACCGGTGGCGAGTGCGGTGTGCAGCAGGCCGGTCGTGTCGGTGTCGGTGTGGGTGTCGGTGAGGATGATGCGGTCGGGGTGTTCGTTCTGGGCGGTGCGCAGGAGTCCCCAGACGGCGGCTTGTGCGGGGTTGGTGGTGGCGTCGCGGGTGAGGACGACGAGGCGGGTGTCGTCGGGGTCGGTGGTGAGGAGTTTCTGGACGGTGGTCAGTACGTCGCCGGTGAGGGTGCGTATGTCGTCGTCGGTGCGGTGGGTGAGGTCGAGGACGGGCCAGTCGGCGCCGGTCGTGGTGTCGGGTACGGCGACCGGCTGCCACTCCACCCGGAAGACCGCGTCCCGCAACGGGTCTCCAGCAGCCCCCAACTGCGCGGTGTCCACAGCCCGGAAGGTCAGGCCGTCGACGGTGGCGACGGGTGCGCCGGACGTGTCCGCCGCCTCGACCGTCACCGTGTCGGCACCCTGCGGAGCGATACGTACGCGCAGCCGGGCGGCGCCCGTGGCGTGCAGGGCCACCCCGTTCCAGGCGAACGGCAGCAGCGTTCTGCCGTCGGCGCCCTGCGGTCCGGAGCCGAAGGCGGCGGTGTGCAGGGCCGCGTCGAGGAGGGCGGGGTGCAGCCCGAACGCGGCGGCTTCGCCCGCCGCCTCGTCCGGCAGCGCGACCTCGGCGAACAGCTCCTCGCCACGCCGCCACACCGCCCGCAGCCCCTGGAACACCGGCCCGTACTCGTAGCCGGCCGCATAGCGCAGGTCGTAGAAGTCGTCGACGGACAGCGCCTCGGCACCCTTCGGCGGCCAGACACCGAAGTCGTACGAGCCGTCCGGCGCGGCACCCGCGGCGGCGGCGGTGAATCCGGTGGCGTGCCGGATCCAGGAGTCGGAGTCCTCGGCCCGTGCGTGAACGGTCACGGGGCGGCGGCCGAACGCGTCGACCCCGCCGACGGCCACCTGCACCCGCACCGCACCCGACGCGGGCAGGGTGAGCGGCGCCTCGATGACGAGTTCGTCGAGGTGACCGGTGCCGGCCTCGTCGCCGGCACGGATCGCGAGCTCGACGAGTGCGGCGCCGGGCACCAGGACCGTGCCGGACACGGCATGGTCGGCAAGCCACGGATGGGACTTCAGGGACAGCCGTCCGGTGGCCAGTACGCCGCCGGAATCGGGCAGTTCGACGACCGCGCCGAGCAGCGGATGCTCGGCCGGATCGATCCCCGCACCGCTGACGTCACCGGTCTTGCCGGCTCGCTCCAGCCAGTAGCGGCTGCGCTGGAAGGGATACGTCGGCAGCTCGACCCGGGCGGGCCGGGCGTCCCCGAAGATTGGCTGCCAGTCCACCGGTACGCCGCGTACGTGGAGGGTGGCGAGGGAGGTGAGGAAGCGGGTGGTGGTGTCTTCGCCGCGTCGAAGGGTGCCGGTGGTGACGGAGGGTGAGTCGGCGTGGGTGTCGAGGATGTCCTGGACGGCCATGGAGACGACCGGGTGGGCGCTGATCTCGACGAAGACGCGGAAGTCGTCGGCTACGAGTGTTTCGATGGATGCGCCGAAGTGGACTTGGTGGCGGAGGTTGTCGTACCAGTAGCGGCCGTCGACGGGTGTGTCACCCAGCCACTCGCCACGGAGGGTGGAGAACATGGGGATGGCGGGGGTGGTGGGCCGCAGGCCGTCCAGGACGAGGGCGAGTTCGTCTTCGATGCGTTCGACGTGGCTGGTGTGGGAGGCGTAGTCGACGGGGATTTTGCGGGAGCGGATGCCGTCGGTTTCGCACTG